>RDZP01000087.1 GCA_004294005.1 Cytophagia bacterium | reverse complement strand
AACAAAAATATGTATATATTTTTATAATTCCTAATTTTTGAATGTTAATTTTTATCTAATGCCTTTTTGAAGAAAATAACCGAATTAGTAAGTCTATTGGCAAAAAGATTTTAGAAAAGCAATCCGAAAAAGGTTGGGGAGCAAAAATTATAGATAATCTTGCCAAAGATTTATCCTTTAATTTTCCTGATAATAAAGGTTTCTCGGTGCGAAACCTCAAAAATATGCAAAAATTTGCCAATGCTTATCCCGATTTTGAAATTGTGCAGCCACTGTCTGCACAATTAAGCTGGATGCATCATATTCTTATTTTGGATAAATTTAAAGACGAAAAAACTCGTCTTTGGTATATACTCAAAACTATTGAGCAGGGCTGGTCTTATAGAGTTTTGCAACATCAAATCGATTTACAAATACACAAGCAATTAGGTACTTTGCCTAATAATTTTGAAAATTATTTTCCTGCATTGGTTTGTTGCTTTGTCGAAACAAAAACAACACAATAGTAGAATATGCCTTGCGTGATGTTAGCAAACCGATGGGCGTATCTTCCTATCAATTAACCAAACAAATTTCTGAGAATTTGAAAAATAATTTACCAACAGAAGAAGAATTGAAAACTATTTTAGATAAAATCAATATAAATAAATAAAATAAATCTATTAGTTTTGACTTATTCCACCTTTAGAAATTCAAGAAAAATTAGTTGCTGAAATCGAAATATTAGAAACTAAAATCCTTGAAAATGAAACAACTATCAAAAAATTGGCAGACCAAAAACAGGTAATTTTGAAAAAATATTTGTAAAAAAGTGTAGAGTTTTAAAAATTCATCTTTGGAAATTCAAGAGCAATTGGTTTTAGGAATATTCTCATTTTTTTTTAAACATTAATTATCAAAATTAAAACAATTAAAAATACAACAAATAATTCAATAATTCGTAAATAAGAATAAATTATTACTGATGTAATAAAATAATCATAATAAAATATCGTTTTAGAGAAAGTTATACTAATTTTGCAACGGTTTTTTACAAAAACAATTAATTTAAAATTACTATGAACAAAAAAATTTTTTATACCTTTATCTTTTTAGTGTTTTTATCTACTAACACTAATTCTGTCTTTGCACAAAATATTAACTTACAAGATATTTATGGAGAATGGACATTTGATAATATGCTGATGGAAGGCGAAGGAAGCGACAATGAGAGAAGTAAAAAGTTTGTCGAAGAATATAACAAAACAAGTAAAGATAGTTTTGTAATGAAGTATTTTCCTGATGGAAAATTTATAACCGAAAAATCAAACCAAATCAATGTAGAAGGAAGTTGGGCTTTGGTGAATAATCAAATCAAAATTACAACCAACTATGGTGAGAATTTTCAGGCTGTAAAAATAGACAAAAATAAAAAAACATTGACTTTATATGTAGGTGGCATCGATGAGGATAACCCTACAAAAACAATGATGATTTTTAAACAAAAATAAGCATTTATCTTATCGAATGAAAAATATTCTTTTCTTATTGCTGTGGGTAATATTTGTGCAAAATAATTGTTTTGCACAAACTACTCCAATCAAAAAACCAACTCCTCAACGCTATAAGGAACTCATAAAAAATGCTGATATAGAAGGTGAATGGGTTTTAGAAAATGTAAAAGCACAAATTCCTTCTTCTACTCCTTTTCAAGAGAAAAAGAATATACAAAAAAATGTAGATAAATTTAAACAAACTGCAAAAGGAAAATTAAAAATGAATTTTCAAAACAACGGTCAATTTGTTGGGTTAGCAGCAGATGGAGAAAAAACAACAGGTACTTGGGTTTTGGAAGCAAGCAGTAATAAACTTGTTATCAAAACACAATTTGGTACTGAATATCACGAAGTTACTTTTGATGAAAGTAAAAAAAATCTAACTACCACAAGAGGCTCCGCAGGGACACAAAAAATTTATACAATTTTTAAAAAAACACAATAATTTAATCAATGTTAGCATCTTCTTACACACATAATTTAATTGAATGTGGACTCGATGAAGCAGGAAGAGGCTGTTTGTGTGGACCCGTAGTAGCAGCAGGAGTTGTATTACCAAAAAATTTTACACATAAGATTTTAAGAGATTCGAAGCAACTATCAGCCAAAGAAAGAAACGAATTAGCAGAAGAAATAAAAGAGAAAGCAATAGAATGGACTATTTCGGAAGCAAATGCTACTGAAATTGATACTTTTAATATTTTGAACGCCTCTATTTTAGCAATGCACAGGTGCGTAGAAAAGCTACAAACAAAACCTGAATTATTGTTGATAGACGGCAATCGATTTCACCCTTATAATTTTATTCCTTATCAATGTGTTGTCAAAGGTGATGACAAGTTTTTTTCAATTGCCGCCGCTTCAGTCTTGGCAAAAACACACAGAGATAAAATAATGAAAGATTTAGCAGAGCAATTTCCTATGTATTCTTGGGAGAAAAATATGGGTTATCCTACCCAAACACACAGACAAGCAATCAAAGATTTTGGTATCACAATTTGGCACAGAAAAACTTTTAAAGGTGTAAAAGAATTAGTCAGTAATGGTTAAATAAAAAATAGAAAGCCCATTAAGATTTTTTCTTACCATTTTTCATATCAATTTTTTGAAGTAGATTTATATCTTTCAAAGCAGGTTCGATTTCAAAACCACTATTGATATCTATTCCAATTATTTTAATATCATTATTTGTATTAATGAATTTTAGTAAATTATCCATTGTAGCCAATGTAATGCCACCACTGACAAAAGATTTTTGATTACCTTGATAGTTTTTTAAAATATTCCAATCAAACACAACACCATTTCCACCATATTCTTTGCCTTTTGTATCCCACAAAAATACATCAACTATATTTTCATATTGTTCACAAATTGTAAAGTCAAAATCATTATCAACAGAAAAAGCCTTAATAATCAATAAATTAGGATTATTTTTTTTGATAGATTTACAAAAATCTACTGTTTCTTCTGCGTGCAATTGCACCGCTTCAAGATTGTATTTTTGAATTTTTGATTCTAAATATTCTATTGTAGGATTTACAAAAACACCTACTTTTTTAATATTTGTAGCAATTTCGGGCATTTCAAAATCTTCTCCTACATATCTTTTTGATTTTTCATAAAAAATAAATCCAAGATAATTGACCTTGATTTCTTTTACAATCGTTTCAATATTAGATTTATTTCTTAAGCCACAAATTTTTAGAGTAATATTTTTTGATGACATATTTTTAATTTTCTTCCACAGAATGTTCTACCATTTCTTTTGCTTCATTCAATCCAAGATAATTATCGATAACTGAGTGAGCAAAATACAAAAGCGGCGTGAGCAAAATCGCTACCAAAAATTTATAAGTATAATTTAATAAAGCCACAGAAATGACTTGATTGAGCGTCCAAGCGGGATTTCCTAAAAAATAATAACTCACAAAAAGTACCACAAAACTATCTATTATTTGCGAAACCAAAGTAGAACCTGTTGCACGTAACCATATTTTTTTTGTACCTGTATTTTTTCTTATCCAATGAAAAACATAGCTATCCAATAGCTGACTAACCAAAAATGCAGTGAAAGAACCAATAATAATGTTGGTTGTTTGCGAAAAAACCAAACTATAAGATTGATTAATATTGACTTGATGTTCTTTTTGATAAAGTTCTGTCCAAAAAGGAGCAGGCGGTAATTGCGTAAAAATACTGACCATCAAAAGTGCATAAAACATCAAAATAACAGCCAAAAAACTAATTTGTTTTACTCCTTTTGTACCAAAATATTCATTGATAATATCAGTAGTAATAAACACAAAAGGCCAAACCAAAACGCCAACCATAAAATTAAAATCTAATTTTATTCCACCCAAAAAAGGTATTTGAGCAGGAGAAACACCAATTAAATGTTCTAATGAAAACGCTTTCATACCCATTGTTTCACCTATGAGTGCGTTTGTGAGAAAGAAACCACCTAATACTAAAAAAAGGAAATTTCTTTTTTGGAGTTGTTCGTGAGTCATTTTGTTGTTATTCGATAGTTTATCTATTTGCAAAGATAATGATAAAAATAAAATAAAAAAGATTTTTAATTTTTTAGTTCTATTTTATTGGGAAATATTTTTGTGAACTAAAATGTTTTACTTTTTTATAAAGTTTTTTTATGGGTATTAAGATATTGCCTTTGTTTGTGTCCACACAAGCAATAATTTTTTACAACATTCGCTTGTGAAACACTATTATGATTATATGGTTTTTAACTCTCCAAAAGTTTAAAACTTTTGGAGAGTTTGACAAATTGTATAATAGTCTAAAAAAAAACACAATTTTTTTAAGAAATTGTGCTTTAAAATAAAAAACGGAAGAAAAAAAACACTAAGCAAATTGTAATTCGTTTAATATTTGTTTGAGCGTATTGGCACAGTCATCTCGCCTGCCTATGGTTTCAAAAAATGCTTCAAAACCTACACTACTCTTTTTAACCGCAATGTACTTATTGGTATTGCCTAAGAGAATATTTTTCTGTTGTTGAGTCAAATTGGATAACTTTAAAATCAAATCATAATTGATTTGTTCGATTTGGATTTGTGCTGATGTTGTCATATTTAATAGAGTTTTGTTTATTAACTATAAAGTAGAAGGTTGTATGTTTAATTTATTTTTTTTATTTAAAATGTAAATAATAATAAAAACTTACACACAACATTTTTTACTAAGAAACGTACTTTTTATTAAAAAAGTTTCATTATTTAATAAAAAAATTAAAAATTATTTGTTAAATAATAAAAAAATAAAGTCTTGTAATGTGTTCATGAAAAAAATAATTTGATTTTAAACCTTTTTAATAAAATAAAGTCAAAAGATTACATTTATAACAACTTATCACTAAAAAAATGAATCGCCGTAATTTCCTCCGACAAACTGCTTTTACAAGTGTAGGAACACTTTTGATTCCAAATTTTCTTAAAGCTTTCGAGCAGGAAAACATGTTTCAACCATTAAATACTGAAAAAATAGTAGTAGTGATTCAATTTTCAGGGGGAAATGATGGTTTGAATACTGTTATTCCTTTTGAAAATGATATTTATTATCAAAAAAGACCAGAATTAGCAATTTCCAAAAATGATGTATTAAAAATCAATAAAGAAATTGGACTTAATCCTGCCTTAAAAGGACTTCAATCGCTTTATGACCAGGGTTTTGTAAGTATTATCAATCAGGTAGGTTATCCTAACCCTGACCGTTCTCATTTTAGGTCAATGGATATTTGGCAAACAGGAAGTAGTTCGAACCAATATTGGCAAACAGGTTGGATTGGGCGTTATTTAGACGCACAATGTGGCGGAAAAGATTGTCAAATTGCTTATGAAGCCATCGAGGTTGATGATTCGTTGGGCTTGGCATTGAAAGGAGAAAAAATAAAAGGTTTGGCGGTCAAAAATGCAAGTAGATTAGCAAAAGCAACCAAAAGTAATGATATTCAAACGATTAATCAATTTCAAAAAAATGACCACGACCATGAAAATGTTGCTTATCTTTATAAAACACTTTCAGAAACCGCTTCTTCCGCTGATTATATCGAGCAAAAAATCAAAAAAACTAAAAATAGTACAACTTATCCTGCCACAGAAATTGGCACGCAGTTAAAAACAATTGCTCAATTTATTCGCTCAGGATTAAGTACAAATGTATATTATGCATCTTTAGGTGGATTTGATACACATGTAAACCAAAAAGTTATACAAGAAAGGAATTTAAAAATGTATGCAGATGCCATTCATTCTTTTGTCAAAGATTTGCAAGAAGCAAATGTATGGAAAGAGGTAGTTGTTTTGACTTTTTCTGAATTTGGAAGGAGGGTTGCTCAAAATGCAAGCGGAGGAACTGACCACGGAACTGCTAATAATGTTTTTGTATTGAATGGAAATCTCAAAAAAGCAGGAATTTGGAACGAATCTGCTAATCTTAGTGATTTAGATGAAGGTGATTTAAAATTTAAAGTTGATTTTAGACAAATTTATGCAACTATTTTAGAAAAACATTTAAAAACAAAATATTCTTTGGTTTTAGAGAAAAATTTTGATGTATTGGATATACTTTAGAAAAATATTTTGGATTTTTGAATAATTTTAATTGATAGATAATAGGACAAAATAAAAGTGTAAAAAAAGGATTCTACTCAATTTTATACGTAAATTTATCGTAGTAAGCACACAGATTTTATGGATTTGAACTGATTTATTTTTCTAAAATTTTATTTGTATAAGTGTTAGAAGAACCTTATTTTTATAATAATAAAAAGTTTTTTTGAATTTATTTTGTAAATCAAAAAAAAGCGTTTATCTTTGCAACTCTTTACAAAAAAGTATGTAAAGAAAGTTTAAAAAGCAAACCATAAAAATATAAAATTGTGGAACAATTAAGTTATAAAACCCAATACGTCAATAACGCAAGTGCTGATAAAAATTGGGTTGTGGTAGATGCAGCAGACGCTGTTTTGGGGCGTTTGTCAAGTCAAGTAGCAAAAATTTTACAAGGTAAGCATAAAGTCAATTACACTCCTAATGTAGATTGTGGAGATAATGTAATCGTTATTAATGCTGCAAAGGTAAAGCTTACAGGCAAGAAATGGACTAACAAAGTTTATGTTCGCCACACAGGATATCCGGGAGGTCAGCGTTTTGCTACCCCTCGCCAAATCGCTACGAAAAAATCATATTCTATTTTGGTAGAAATGGCTGTTCGTCGTATGTTACCTAAAAATAAGTTAGGTAGCGTTTTGTTTACTAATTTGAAGGTGTATGATGATGCTACGCATAATCATGAGGCACAACAACCGACAGCCATTCAGTTAGATATTTAATTTTTTAAAAGCCTTAAAATTTATTTATGAGTGAAGTAAAGGAAAAAACAGTCAATACAATAGGTCGCCGTAAAACATCGGTAGCACGTATTTATTTGACTCAAGGAAAAGGCGAAATTACTATCAATAAAAAACCATTAGAAGTATATTTCCCCTCAAAGATTTTGCAAAACACAGTATTGCAGGCTTTTAAAGCAACCAATACTTTGGCTACTTATGACGTTAACGTAAACGTAAAAGGTGGTGGTATTACAGGACAAGCGGAATCTATCCGTATGGCAATTTCACGTGCATTATGCCAAGAAACAGAAGAAAATAGACCTGCTTTGAAAAAAGAAGGTTTCTTGACTCGCGATTCTCGTATGGTAGAGCGTAAAAAACCAGGACGTAGAAAAGCACGTCGTCGTTTCCAATTTAGTAAACGTTAATATTCACCCCTCAAAAAATTTATGATAAACATAACGTATAAAGACTTATTAGATGCAGGGGCGCACTTTGGACACTTAACGCGCAAGTGGGACCCTAAAATGGCACCGTATATTTTCATGGAAAAAAACGGTATCCATTTAATTGATATTAACAAAACATTGGTTTGTTTGGAAGATGCTTGTAGAGAAATTAAAAACATCGCACGTACTGGCAAGAAAATAATGTTTGTTGCTACTAAAAAACAAGCACAAGAAGCAGTTGCAAGAGAAGCAGAAGCATTACACATGCCTTACGTTACAGAACGTTGGTTAGGTGGTATGCTTACTAACTTTGCTACTATTCGTAAATCTTTGAAAAAACTATCTAACATTGATAGAATGATGAAAGATGAAGCTTATACTAAATTAGCAAAACGTGAGCGTCTTATGATGACACGTGAAAAAGAAAAATTAGAAAGATTGTTAGGTGGTGTGGCACAAATGAAAGGAACTCCCGCTGCTTTATTTATCATTGATGTAAAAAGAGAACACATTGCTATTGCTGAAGCACATAGATTAGGTATTCCTGTTTTTGCTATCGTTGATACAAATTCTAATCCTAACTTAGTAGATTTTCCAATTCCTGCCAATGATGATGCTTTCAAATCTATCTCAATTATTTTGAGTGCAGTAGCAGAAGCAATCAAAGAAGGAATTTCTGAGAAGAAAAAAGATAAAGATGTAGAAGTTGCCAAAGAAGACGAAGCGGAAAAACGCCAAGTTGATGAGGAAGTAGCAGAATAAGAAAAAACAAAAAACTATCTTGTAAAAAAGATAGTTTTTTGTTTATTAAGCAAACTTAAAAAAAAATTATTTCCCTTCTAAATATTGATTCAAATTTTGAACACTTGAGTCAAAACTAAAAGCATCATTCAATTCGTAGTAATTATTTTTGTTATAACAATAAGCATGAGCAAATTTTGCGTATTCTAATTTTGTATTTTCAAAACTAAATCCTTTTATTACCGTTTTGATTTGTTCTACTGAAAGACAATTTGATTTTGTGAATTGTTTCGCAACTGTCATTTTTGTATTTTCAAAACTTTGGCTTTTCATTGATTGTAATGCTTTTCCAAAATCTGTATTATTCATAGGATTTTGACAATTACTGTTGTTTTGATTATTATTATTGTTTTGATTATTATTGTTGTTTTGATTATTATTCCAATTATCAAAAGGATTGTTTGTAGGTACATTGGTATTTACATTTGGTAAATCAATTTTTATATTTTCATCACCTATTTTTATAGTAGTTGTTTTATTAAAATCAATTACTACATCTTCTTGAGGGTTTGTTTTTACTTCTTGATTATTTCTAATAGATACATTATTTTGAGTTGTGTTTTCGTCATTTTCTAAGGCTAAACCTGCATCTTGTGGAGCAGAAAATAATCTTACCACATAATTACCACGCCTATTTTTACGAACTCTATAGACTACTTCACCTTTCGCTGTGGTATAAATCGACTTTGTAATTTCAGGTAATTGTTGATTTTCAAAAATTATTTTTGCCTTCCAATAAGAATTACTATTGGTTGGGATTTTTACATTTGCCGCTGCTTTTGTATTTCTTCTTTCTCCATTGACTGAAACCCAAAATCTTACGCCATCATCTGCAAAAATGGTAAGTGTTCCCTCATTTTGATTGTTGTTTTGTGCAAAAATGTTGATTTGATAACAACATAATAATAAAATAAATGCTAACTTTTTCATATTTTTATTTGTGATTTTTTTATTAATTTTAATTGATTTTAATTGAAAAAATATCGTCAAATTTGGAGTATAAACCATATTTTTGAATTGTGTTGCTTATCTATCAATTCGAATAGGCAAACGTCCACCTTTAAACATTTCAGAAAATAATCTTTGTGGTACACCATAGGTTTTTATTCTATATTTCCCTCTTTTTTTCTTGATGATATAAGTTTGTTCTTTACTATTTCCTATTCTAAATCCTTGATAAATGATATCAGGAATAGACTGATTTTCAAAAGTAGCGGTTATTTGCCATGCTTCTCCTGTAATATCCTCTGCGACCACACGTGGTTCAGCTTGCTCGTTTATTTTTTTTCCATTGACAAGCAACCAAAACCGTTCGCTATTATGACTAAATACAACTAAGCGTGTTTTTACTTGACTGAAAGTAGTATTGATTACGCAAAAAAGCATAATAGAAGCACAAAAGAAAAATTTAAGCATATTCAATTCTTTTTATTTATTTACTTGATGTATCAAAATTTATTACAAATAAAAGCATTTTTTTTGTCAATACAACAAAAAAATTAAAAAAAATTAAAAACTGAAAGGTAATCACTTTTAGATAGAAGGATAAAAATATATGAAATATATGAAAAGTGTGAATAAATATCTATCAATTATTTGTTTTCAAATACTTAAAAATACTTGTAGGACTTGTTTTAACAAAATAATATTTCTAAAATCACCAAAAAAAATTCCCACTCCAAAAAAATAAAAAAGTTTTTAGAATAGAAATTTCGTCTATAAATACATAAAATCAGATTAGTTTTTTAGTCTATCCATTCTTATTTTGTATTCTTAGGAATTTGGTAAGATGAACGATTTTCAGGTAAAAAATTCAAAGTACTGATTACTTTTCTTCCCGTCTGTGTTTCAAGTTCCAAACGAGCATTTCCTGCAATATTTCCGCCATCTGTGGCACATTCTTTCATATCTTGATAAGTTTGGGCATCGCGTGCTTCTGTAAATTCTGCGGTAGCTTCCTCTGCCAAAATCATAAAAGCGAGTTCGAGGCGAGTCATATTATCACGCAGAGATTGTTTTTTTAAGCCTTTTAGTTCGCTATGTTGTTTGGGAGTAATGCCAAAAGTACCTTTAGAAATGATACTTGTAAGGACTGCATATTGTTGAGTAGAATTGATGCCATGCTCTCTCCAAATGCCTTCTAATTCATCTCTTACCTCAATACTTTTCAGTCTTTTTTCAATCCAAGCATCACTATAACCTTGTTTTTGATAGTAAAGACGTTTTTTTTCAAGGTAATTTTCGCTTTCGTTGATGACTTCTTGTAAAAGAGTAACCTCATTGCGGGCTTGTATAAATGCTACTACTAAACTCTTTTTGAAAGCTACTACTTCAGGAGAATTACGACTAAGTGTTACTAACAAATGTGCTTGTAGTTCGTCGAGATAGCAAAAAGTTTCTGGTCTGCCTCCCTTTGTACCTTTTGCAGGTTTTGCCGTTTCAAACGGCAGAACTCCTAAGTCCTCAAGGTCTTTTTGATATTCTCGGATAGTTTCCATTAGACTTTTATGATTGATATTCAAGCCTTTAGCAATGATGCGGCTATCTACTACTTGTATGCCGTTTAATTTTTGGATTTCGAGTTGTTCCATTAGTATTTATTTTTTTATTTAAAAGTTTCTTTTTATTTTGTTAATGCTTTTTCTAAAAGATTGTGCAAGCGTTTATTTTCTTCTTAGATAAGTCATTTTTTTGTTAATTTTTTGTTTAGAGTTTATTTTTTATAATTTGCTCAAGTTCTTCATAGGTAGGTAGGCTATCTTTTAAGTTATCAGGAATATGTTTAGTGAGTTCATAAGAAGCAACTCCCATAGGTTTATTCATATCACGTAAAGCATATTCTACTACTGTATCATTTTTATTTTTACACAAAAGTAGTCCAATAGAAGGTTTATCTTCAGGTTGTTTTACTAAATCATCAACTACTGATAAGTAAAAATTCAATTTACCTACATATTCAGGCTTGAAGTCGTCTATTTTCAATTCAAGGACTACAAAACACTTGAGTTTAAAATGATAAAAAAGCAAATCAATATAAAAGTCTTGTCCGCCGACTTCCACATGATATTGCCTGCCTACAAAAGCAAAACCCTTACCCAAAGTGAGTAGAAATTGGGTAATATTTTGCACAAATTCTTTTTCCAAATCTGTTTCATGGCGTTTCTCTTCTTGCGAAATGAAGTCAAAAATATACTCATCTTTGAATATTTGTCGTGCCAAGTCAGAGTCAAGAGGTGGTAAAAATTTATCAAAGTTATTAGGCAAAACACCAAAAACAGTATGTACTTGTAGGTCTATTTGGTGCATTAATACACGATAAGACCAGCCCTGCTCAGCACTTTTGAGTATATACCAAATACGATTAGCAGAATCAGAAATTTTATCTAAAATACTTATGTGATGTGTCCAACTAATTTGTGCAGGCACTGCCTGCACAAATGCAGAGTCAGGATATGCTTCCGCAAATTTACGCATATATTTAAGATTTCGGACAGATAACCCTTTCATATCAGGAAAAATAAGTGATAAGTCTTTTGCTAAATTATCTATCACTTTCGCACCCCAGCCTTGTTCAGCTTGTTTGGCTAAGATATGTTTACCTATCTGCCAATATAGCATTAGCATCTCCTTATTGACTGTTAGTACTGCTTTTAGGGGTGCTTTTTGAATAGCAATTTTGAGTTACTCAAGCAACTCAATATAGATTTTATCTTGGTTCATTGTCTTTATTTTGTTAATGCTTTTTCTAAAAGATTGTGCAAGCGTTTATTTTCTTTTTTTAAGTCTATGATGTAGGTTTTATTTTATTTTACATATTTTCAATTTGTCTTTTCAGTTCTTCTTTATCAGGTAAATATAAAAGATATTTAGCTGCA
>RDZP01000086.1 GCA_004294005.1 Cytophagia bacterium | reverse complement strand
AAATTAAAAACAAATAAAATTTTATTCAATATCAAAAAAATAAAATATTATTTTGATTTTAACAAAATTAAAAAAATTATTAGGTGCGTTTAACCTGTTTTGAAAATAAAATAGCATATGTATTACATGAAAATGATATATCAGAAATAAATGCTTTAAAAAACAAAGATACATTAAATTTGAAAATAAAATATTTTTCTGATGAATATGAAGTAATAAGTTTAATTGAGGACGGTTTTAAAAGATATCCAAAATTAGTTTTAGAAAAATTTGGTTGCAGAGATAGAAGGGCTAATAGAAGAAAAAGCACTGGAAATATAACTTATGGAATGTTTGGTGATTATAACTCAAAGTGTAAACTAGCTTACCAACCATTATTTATCGTATTTTCTTTAACTGGTAAAATGGTAAATAGATATAATTCTGGTTTTGGATGGTATAATCAATATGGTCACAGTATTACTATGAGATATAATCAAAGTCATACTCCTAGATGCAGATCAAGAGTAGTAAATTCAGATGAAATTGCCACAAAATCAAATTATAAATTGGTATTTAGACCTTATCAAAGCACGAGAGCATTAAGGAACTATAGTTATCAATGTTTATTTACAAACTTTTCCGCAACAACTGCTGGCGGAGGCGCTCCTGTTTACTTAGAAATTAACAATTAATAGTTTTGAAGGTCTTATTAAAATTTTCATCTATAATTTTTAATAATTTTGCTAATTATGTAAGAAGTTTGTATATAACGATAAGTATCTGCGCATAAATAGTTTATATTATTTTTTGGATTTTTAAAGCAATTTTAAGCTTTTAAGTATTATAAAGACACTTTTCTTATAATTTCATTCATTTAGATAATATAAACTAAATACCAGCGGGTACTTATTAAAGTAATACCTTTCAACTTAACACTATGAAAAAAATAACGATTTTTAGCTTTCTTTTTTTTATAAATTATTTTATTTTTTCACAACAAAGAATAGATATAAGACCTAATTTTAATTTAGAACAACCTTTTTCTCATTATTTATCAAAAACATCTGTTTTTTTTAATAATAATCAATTAAATTTACTTCCTAATATTGGTTTTTTTGTTGATATTCATCTTTCAGATAGGTATATTATCTCTACAGGTTTTGTAGGAACAACTATTGGAACAAGCTATGCCACTCAAAAAACATTATCATCTCAATTTCATGTGCATAATTCGAGTAATCTGTTTCAAATTCCTTTACAAATTTCTTATTTATATAAAAAGAAATATTTGAATTGGGGTAGATTATTCAAATCATTAAATTTAGAAGTTTTAGGAAGTTTAAATTTGAGTTTGATGGATAGGAGAACAGATTGGAATGCAGGCAGTTTTTCAATTAATAATTTTACACCAACAGAAAATACACTTGTACTCTCCCAATCAAGTTTATCCACTTCGTTAGGTTTGGGTTTTCAGTTTTATGGTGAAAAAAAACCTACTTTTCGTTTGGAGTTATTTTATAGACAAGGATTTCAAAAAATGTTAGAAACAAGTATAAATATACCAAGTGGAAATGCTATAATTGTCTCGAGAGGTAGTAGTATAGGTATTAATCTTTCTTATCCCATGACAATTTGGAGAGAAAATTCAAAAAGAAACAGGTTTATAGATACATTATCAAAAAGTGAAATAGCAATTTATCTCAGACCTGTTATCAATTTACAAACAAATCTTGCTTATGTTACACAAAACACAACAAACTATGAAAATAGTTCAGACAACTCTAATATAGGATTTGGCTTTTTTGTAGATTACCATTTATCAAAAAGATGGAATTTTTCAGTTGGTTTTTTGAAAAATAAAATAGCAACACCTTACTTTTTTTATAATGAGGAAAGACAAATTGGGAGAGAAATTTCCACAAATTTATTTCAAATTCCTATTATAGCTACTCTCAAAACAAATAAAATTTATCTAAATATGGGTAATTTTCTTAATAATTTGTCTATCAACTTTTCAGGTGGTTTAAGTGTAGATTTTTTAGGAGAGAAAAATAACACATTAATAGAAAAAAGTAATATTTATACGATAAATAATATTGTAAAAGAAAAACAAACAATGAAAATAGTAAATGCACAAAATATAGCTGCATTAGGTGGTGTTGGTTTTCAGTTTTATGGCAAAAAAAATCCAACTTTAAAAATTGAATTGCTTTACAAAAAAGGATTTGTTGATATATTGGAAACTAATGTGTCGAGTGAAGTGTTGGGAAACACATTTAATGGCACTATCAACTCAAAAGGAAACGGTTTTATTTTAAATCTTTCTTATCCGTTCAAACTTTGGGAAAAGAAGAAAAAAGCAAATCAATAAAAGTAAAACATTTCACTCTTATTTTTGGTTATTTTGATAATTATAAATATGAAAAATTCAACATAAAATCCGCGTTTGAAAATCAGCGTTATCCGCGTTCCAACACCATAGAACGCTGATAAAACTGATTTTCAAACGCGGATGGAAGAAAAATACACTATCGTCATTACTGAATATTGAATGGAATTATTAAAAAAATATCATTTTTAGGTGCGTTTAACCTGTAAATTTTATACGATTTTTTCTATTGAGCAACTGTAGTACACACTTTTAGTGTGTCGACACACTAAAAGTGTGTACTACAATACATCTTTTATTTTCCGTATAAATCTTAGTAGAACCCTTTTTTTTATTCGTTGAATAAAAAACAAATTTGCAAAAGTAAATTTTATACCTTAATATTGCACAAAAATTAAGGTTGCTAAAACAATAAAAAAATATGAATTTTAAAAATAATTTTTCTTTTCTTTTGTTAATCATTACAAGTAATTTATTTTGGAGTTGTGAAACAAAAAAAGAAAACGAAAAACAAAATCAAAACGAAAAAAATATGACTACAATTACAGATATTCATACTTTTGCTAAACCTAATGAATCGATAATGACACATATTTCTTTAGACTTAAAAGTCAATTTTGAAGAAAAAACATTATCAGGAAAAGCAATTATTGACATCAAAAATACAGAAAATGCAAAAGAATTTTGGTTTGATAGCAAATTTTTACAAATCGAGAAAATAACTCTTGATGAAAATGAAACTACTACAACTTTTAAAATAAACGAAGCAAAACCTCACGTGGGCGCAGGTGTGCAGGTAAATATCAAACCTGAAACAAAAAAAATAAACGTTTATTACAAAACTGACAAAAGTGCGGCGGCTTTGCAATGGCTTTCTCCCTCACAAACAGCGGGCAAGAAAAATCCATTTTTGTTCACACAATCGCAAGCAATTTTAGCAAGAAGTTGGGTGCCTTGCCAAGATAGTCCGGGTATTCGTTTTACATATAGTGCAAAAATAACCGTTCCAAAAGGCTTAATGGCTTTGATGAGTGCAGAAAATCCTGAAAAAATAAGCGAAAATGGCGTGTATCAATTTAAAATGACACAAAAAATTCCTGCTTATTTATTGGCACTTTCAGTAGGCGAATTATCTTACAAAAAATATGATGAGAGAAGTGGTGTGTACGCTGAACCTATAATGTTAGAAAAATCATACAAAGAATTCGAAGATTTGCCTACAATGATAACCGCCGCAGAAGAATTGTATGGAAAATATGCTTGGGAAAAATATGATGTTTTACTTTTACCACCAAGTTTTCCTTTTGGAGGAATGGAAAATCCTCGCCTGACTTTTGCAACGCCAACAATTTTGGCAGGTGATAAATCACTCACTTCTTTGATTGCACACGAATTAGCACATTCTTGGTCTGGAAATTTAGTAACCAATGCGACTTGGGACGATTTTTGGCTCAATGAAGGTTTTACTGTTTATTTTGAACGTAGAATTATGGAAAAGATAAAAGGGAAATCATACTCAAAAATGTTAGGGTTTCTGGGCTACCAAGATTTACAAAAGACACTCAATGAACTCAAAGATAAGCCAAAAGATACACATTTGAAATTAGATTTAAAAGACAGAGACCCAGATGATGGCGTTACAGAAATTGCTTATGAAAAAGGTTATTTCTTTTTAAGAACGATTGAGGAATTGGTTGGACGTGAAAAAATGGATAATTTTATCAAAAATTATTTTCAAAAAAATGCTTTTCAATCAATGAATACAGAAAGTTTTATCGAATATTTACAAAAAAATCTTCCTGAAACTTCAAAGATGGACTTAAAAGAATGGATTTATGCACCAAATTTACCAAAAAATTGTCCAAAAGTAAGTGCAGATAGATTTGAAAATATTGATAAAGAATTAGCAAAATTCAAAGAAAATAAAGAAGAAAATATTGCAAAAGATATTTCGAGTCACGAATGGTTGTATTTTATTCGTGGTTTAGGAGATAAATTAACTTTGACACAAATGGAAAATTTGGATAAAAAATATCAATTTACCGCTTCGAATAATGCTGAAATTCTGACAGCTTGGTTAGGTTTAAGCATTAGAAGTGAATACAAAAAAGCCTATCCAAAATTAGAAAGTTTTTTGAATGAAGTAGGAAGGCGTAAATTTTTGATGCCACTTTACACATCTCTTTTGAAATCGAACCAAAAAGAATTGGCAAAACAAATTTATCAAAAATCAAGGCAAAATTATCATGCTGTTGCTACAAGCAGTTTAGATGAATTGTTCAAATAAATCTGATATACAGAGAAAAACAAAATAAAAATTATTTTGTTTTTCTGATTTTTTTTTATACTTTTGCACAAAATAACAAAGTAAAAAATGGAACAAGACACAAATATTAACTCAACTAATGAAGATATAGAAATTGAAATTGACAATGAAGATATACCCTCAGAAATTTCTTCATTTAATCGAAATGACGTAAAAACAAGTCCATTACCTATCAACTTAGGTCAAATTATTCAAGCATTTCAAGGAAAAAAAATAAAATTAGAAACAGAATTTCAAAGGCTTCCTAATTTATGGAATAATACAAAAAAAAGTCGATTTATTGAGTCTATTTTATTAAATCTTCCTATTCCAAGTTTTTATTTTGCAGAAGATAAAAATAATAATTGGGAAATTATAGACGGACTACAAAGAATAAGTACTTTGATTCACTTCACAAATGGTATTACCACTGAAAGTGGTACACTTCCACCTTTTGGCTTAGAAAATTTGGAATTTTTGAAAGAATTTAATGGTAAATTTTATCAAGATTTGAATTTTGATATACAATTTCAAATCACTACTTATGCAATAAATGCTACTTTAATAGATAAAAGGACTCCTGAAATAGTCAAATACCAAATTTTTAAACGCATTAATCAAGGTGGATTAGTTTTGACTCCACAAGAAATAAGACACGCTTTGAATCAAGGAAAGCCCGCTGATTTAGTAAAAGAATTAGTCAATAAAAATAATATTTATGGAAAGGCTTTTAGTAAAGCCACAAGTGGAGGAATAGGAACACATAGAATGGAAGATAGGGATTTTGTTACTCGTTTTTTATCATTTTATTTGATAGGATATGAAAATTATGTACCAGATTTAGATAGTTTTATGAATTTAGGTATGCAAGAAATTAAAAATCTAAACCAAGAAAAAATAGATAACCTAAAAAAAGATTTTGAAAAATCTATGCGAATATGTTTTGAAATTTTTGATAATGATGCTTTCCGAAAAAGACTAAATATTAATGATAGACGAAAACCAATTAATAAATCTCTTTTCGATTCAATCAGTGCTAATGTTGCTAATTTTGATGAAAATCAATGTTTGGTATTGGTACAAAAAAAAGAAATCATAAAACAAAAATTAATGGATTTGCATAATAATCCTGATGGTAAATTTTTGAGAGCAATCACACAAGGAACTGCTCAAAAAGATTTAGTTTTAAAAAGATTTTCAGACATTAAAAATATTTTTCAGCAAACATTAACAGGAAATGATTAAAAATATTAAAATTCAAAATTTTAAATCTCATCAAAATACTAATGTATCATTAGGTAATCTAACATTGTTCTCAGGTCAAAATGGGGTTGGAAAATCGTCTATTATACAAGCGTTACTTTTACTAAGGCAAAATTATCAGCAAAATAATCTTCAAGAATATTTAGATTTGGGAGGTAATTTGTGTCAAATTGGTTTTTCTCAAGATGCAAGATACCAATATGCCAAAGAAGATTTTTTAGGTATTGAGTTAGAAATCAATGATGAAAAACTAAAATGGCATTTTTTATATGATATTTTAGATTCGAAAGCAACTCTATTAAAATTAAAATATTCTGAAGGTAATATCAACAAACTCAAAAATACTTCGTTGGTTAATGAGAATTTTCAATATTTGAGTGCCGCAAGATTAGCCCCCAAAGAATCTTATGAAAAAGATGATAAATTAGTGGTCATCAAAAAACAAATCTCAAGATTGAAAGGGCAAGGGGAATTAGTGGCTCATTTTCTTAATTATTATGGAAAAAATAATATTGAATTTAAAGAACTCATGAACCAAAATTCAGTATATGCTGACCTATTTTCTCAGACTGCAGCTTGGGAAAGAGAAATAAGTGAGAATATAAATGTAAAAATAGAAGAAGTGGGAAGCGGATTTGCGATTAAATATAATTTCGACGTAAAAGAAGGAACGCCTACTAATAATTTTCGAGCTGAAAACGTTGGATTTGGCGTAACTTATGCCCTTCCTATTATTGTCGCAATCTTGACTGCTAAAAAAGATGCATTAATACTTATCGAAAATCCCGAAGCACATCTGCACCCACACGCACAAGTAAAATTAGCACAACTCATTTGTTTGGCAGCAGAAGTAGGTATTCAAATTATTATTGAAACACACTCAGACCATATTTTAAATGGTGTCTTGGTGGCTTGTAAAAATAAACAAATCAAAAAAGATAATATAAAAATTTATCAATTTGATAGAAATGAAACTTTACACTGTGCGCAGGCAATTCCAATTGAAGTATTAGAAGGTGGCAGACTCAAAAATCAACCTAAAGGTTTTTTTGACCAAATAGACAAAGATTTAGAAATTTTAATGGGCTTTTAATCAATTCTAATAAAAAATGACATTAAATGTGTTTTTGTATCTTCCTGAATTAGATGATGATATTTTTGAAATTAGCCAAAATAGTAAAAAATTTATCTCAGATATAAGAAATTTGCGCGAAACAAATAAATTGAGTAATATTACTATTTTTTATGATAGTCAAAACTTTCAAAGATTTGTATCTAAAATAGAACAATTAGACGAAGTTTATTTGAATAATTTTTTAAATCAACTAAGAATAATACTTGGCAAAAAGGCTCTTGATATTCATCAAAATATATCAAAACAGAATGATTGCGTTTATATTATTTGGAATTTAGATAATTTTCCAACAGTTCAATATGCACCTGATGTGTTGATAGAAATTACTGAAAAATCAATCAAATATCCGCAAGAAAAATTTATTTTATTGAATATCAAAAATAATTTAGAAAATGATAGAAAAACTATTATCGTATTCAAAGACGCAAAACATATTCAATACTTGCCTGATAAATTTATTCATATTCCTTTTATAACAGATTTTGATGAATTTGAAACTTGGTTGGCAACATATCATATTGTTAATTTCTCTCTTTTTGATAAACAAAAATTTAAAAAAACAAAGCAAATACAACAAGGAAAAGCTGTTTTTCAAGAATTGGCAACAGGTCGTTTCTGGTATTTGGATAATTTACATAAAAACGAATACGAAGTTTTTAATCAACAAAAAAAACATATTGGAACAGCAAACCTTGAAGGTAAATTAGATGAGTCAAAAGCAGTAAACGGAAGAACTTTTTAATTGTTAATACAAAAATATGAAAACAAAAATATATTTACTTTTAATTATAATCATTACACTTTATTCTTGTAATTCAAAAACTACTCATAAAGGTCAAACTGCTCCCGATTTTAGTTTGAACGATTTGAATAATCAAAATTATTCACCTTCAAAAGACAAAGGAAAAGTTATCATATTGCATTTTTGGACAGACTTTTGTCGCTCTTGTAGAGAGGAATTTCCGAGAATGCAAGCCAGTTATGAAGATTTAAAAAAAGAGATTGGACTTCAATTCGAACTCGTTGCGGTCAATGTAGGACAAACTAAAAAAATCAGCGAAAAATTCAAAAAAGATTTTGAAGTAAGTTTTAAAATGATTGTAGATGAAAAAAAAATAACAGAAAAATTGTACGATATTCAAACATTTCCTACCAATTATATTATCAATAGTGAAGGAAAAATTGCACGAAAAATAAAAGGTTGGCTTACAAAAAAACAAATTGAAATGCTCATCAAACAAAATATGTAACGAAATGGAAAAAGATAAAATATTGATAATCAACGGTGTGAATCTTAATTTATTAGGGACAAGAGAAACAAGCATTTATGGAAATCAAACTTTTGAGCAATATTTTGAAGAATTAAAAAATATTTTTCCCCAATTTGAATTGGTTTATTTTCAATCTAATGTAGAAGGTTTTTTGGTTGATAAATTACACGAGGTTGGTTTTTCTTATCGTGGTATTGTTCTCAATGCAGGTGCTTATACACACACTTCTATTGCATTAGCTGATGCAATCAGTGCCATCAATACGCCTGTTGTAGAAGTACATATTTCAAATATTTATAAAAGGGAAACATTCAGACACAAAAGTTTTTTGACGGCTTATTGCGAAGGCATTGTGTCTGGTTTTGGTTTAAAAAGTTATGCGATGGCTTTGCATTATTTTTTATAAAAAACGTCTTTCAATGATATTCAAAAATTGTTTTGTTTCTTCTTTTTCTTTATTCCATTGATAGTTTTGAGCATATTTTTTCTCAATTAAAAGTAATGCATCTTTTATATTTTGGCAATTTTCTAATTTATCTAAAGCATCATTAAAAGCCAAAGAATTACCATCAAATAATTGATTGATATACAAGAATTTTTCGTTCAAAGCAATAAACTGTCTTAAATTTTCTATTTTTGATTGTCTAAATTGTTGATGTAAAGAGTTTTGATTGTCATTATTATTTTCAGCAAATTGAAGATTTAGAGAATTAGGAACATCTAAAATTTCATCAACCTCAAAATTGACTTTTGGTAAATTAGTATTTTCTTTTTGATAAAAATTATTACCATCTTCTTGATAATTTATTTTTTGAGGTATTATTTTTTGCCAATCAGTAGTATAAATACTATCAAAAATTTTAATATGATTTTCAGCACTTTCTTTTTTATCATTCAATAAATTTTTCCAAATCCAATTCAAATCAAATAAAGCCATAGATTTATCTTCCATTTCCAACATTAGTTTTTGAAAAATATTTCGGTGAAAATCCCAATATTTGATAAAAGGCAATAAATCATTTTTTTTTATTTTTTCTTTTTTTAATTGCTTCAAAAAATCTTCAAAATACTCTTCGGGATATAACAAAAGTTGCAGACTTTCTTGCGTAGATTTAAAAACAAGATGATAAAAAATATCTTTTTTAACTAAAATATGATTGGATAAACTATTCACAAAAATCGCTAAATTTTTTTTCACTTCTGGATTTTCATAATCAAAATAAGAACTTTTGAGTCTGTTCATTTCTTGTTGCCATTCAAGATATATATGTTTAATAATAAATAAATTGACTTGCATTATATCACAAAAACTAAGAATTTCTTTGCCTGTAATATGTGTATGGTCAATAAAATAATATTCAGTAGTGCGTTTGGCAAATGCGTGGCTATATTGCTGAATTTCTTGTTCTTTTTTCATTGTAAATTTTTTTTCTTACAAAGTTAATACAAAATATTGTTTATCTCTATTTTTAGAAAAATATTTTTATTGACTAAAAAAAAAGTTAAAATAATAACAAAAATATTAACTATTTTTGCTAAAAATTTGTTGTAATAAGAAAATAAAACTTTCAATACAACTTTAAAATAATCCTTAACACACAATAAAAAATGGCAAAAGAAAATGAAGATGAAAAAAAACGATTGATTCGTTTTTTCAAAGAAGTAAGACAAATTTTGGATACTTATTTAGAAGATAGGAATTTGGTTCTTACCAATTCACAATTATTTGGATTTGTTTTGATAAGTCCTGTAACTTTGGCAATCACAAGTGATGGTAATGTGGATTTAGCAGAAACGACTATGCTTGTTGATGTTGCTTCTTATTTTGAAAGAGGTATTCTTACCACTAATTTTGATACACTACCTCAACCCAACAATTGTATTTCTGATAAAGAATTTAAAAAAATTATTTATTCTGAATTAAGACATCTTTGTTTTAATATCAAACGATATGAAAATATGTTGATTGAAGCACTCAAAAGACTTTTAATTTTAGACGAAGAACTTGACCCTGAAGCAAATATGCGTTATGCTGTCAAATTTAGAGTAAAAGAAATGATGAATAGTGTAATTTATAATAATTTAGGCGTTGATTCGGTGGAAGAAGTACGTCTGCGTGAAATTTGGAAAGCATTAGGTTGGAAAGAAAATATGTAATATTGATAAAAATGAATAAAAAAAATCAAAATTCTTATTGGAAAAATTTGTGGTATGGTCTAAAAACATCTTGGAACGGACTTAAAATCTCTATTCGACATTTTCAAAAAGCAAATAAAAGAAATAAACCCAACAAATTAAGAAATAAAAATTATACAGAAGAAAAAAATGGATTGGTTACATTTTTTTATCCGTATGAAACTTTGCCTATACCTGATAATGCACGTTATCGATTGTATAATGAAATTGAAGATTGCATTGTTTGTGATAAATGTGCCAAAGTCTGTCCCGTAGATTGTATAGAAATTGAAGCAATCAAAGCCACAGAACAAATTGGCACTACCTCTGACGGCTCGCCTATACGCCTATATGCAGGAAAATTTGATATTGATATGGCAAAATGTTGCTATTGTGGATTATGTACTACGGTCTGCCCAACTGAGTGTCTTACAATGACAAAAGTATATGATTATAGTGAATTTGATGTAACAGATATGCGTTATCATTTTACTAATTTATCCCCTGAAAAAGCCCAAGAAAAGAAAGATTTATTACTTCAATTCCAAAAAGAAAAAGCAGAAAAAATAGCGGCTTCAACTCCGATAAATACCGAAAGTAATAATCAAAACGAGGAAAAAAACAAAGAAGAAAGCAGCAAAAAACCAATTTTTAGACCTAAAATAAAACCAATTATAAAAAAAGAAGAAGAATAAATGATGCGTTATCACTTAAAAAAAATAATTATTGCAATACTATTTTTTTGTCCTTTTTTCTTATTGGCACAAATAAAAACAAAAGAAATTCCTATACAAATCAAAGCAGAGTTTTTGAATGATAGTTTACAATTAGGTGTACCTGTACAATTTGTGTTTTCTATTCAACATTCAGCACAAACACAGATTTTATTGCCTGATTCTACTTATAATTTTTTTCCTTTTGAATTAAAAAAAAGGACTTATTTTACAACCAAAACAAAAAAAAATATTAGCACAGACAGTGTTGTATATGATTTGGTTTCGTTTGAAGTACAACCAAAATTATATCTAAAATTACCAATTTGGCTCTCGCCCGAAAAAGATTCGAGTCAGGTAATATGGTCAAAACCTGATAGTATTTTTTTACAAGAATTAGTAAAAAACAACCCTAATTTATCCTTAAAATCAAATACAAGTTATGAAGATTGGGAAGATTATTTTAATTACCCTTATTGGATTGCAGGGATTTTTATATTGTTATTGGTTATTTTATTGATTTGGTCTTTGTTAGGTAAAAGAATTATCAAAGCATATACATTATTTCAATTTAATACAAGACATTCCATTTTTTTGAGTGAATTTGGGCGGCTTACAAGTCGTATCAAATCACGACAATCGTTAGATGATATCGAAAAAAGTATTACTCTTTGGAAAAAACACTTAGAATTGATTGAAAATAAACCTTATACTTCTTACACATCAAAAGAAATTAACCAACAACTCAATGATAGTGATTTGATAGATGCCCTCAAAAATATCGATAGAGCAGTCTATGGGCAAGAAATTTCAGAAAAAATCAATGAAGCACTTTTTACATTGCGAAAATTATCTGTCAATAGATTTGAAATGAGAAAAGAACAATTAAGGAATGTTTAATGAATTGAAACGAAATTAAAATCGAATAATAACAAAAATGGTAGGCATTGGTTTTAGACCACAATTAAAAGGAGAATTATTTTTATATCCTGAAAGTGTTGATTTTTTAGAAATTACCGCTGACCATTATTT
>RDZP01000085.1 GCA_004294005.1 Cytophagia bacterium | reverse complement strand
GATAAATTGTTTAAAAATTTTTTATTTTTTTTTTAATATATAACTATTAATTAACATTAAACGCCCATAAATCCTTGTAAAATAATGGTTGCACTGATTTTATCAATGTTTGATTTCACTTGTCTATCTTTTTTTTTCGTCCCTCCCAAAACCATAGATTGTGAGGCTAATTTTGAAGTAAATCTTTCATCTTGTAAATGAATTGGAATGGTAGGATAAGTTTTTCCTAATTTTTTTACAAACCCTTTCACATGAGGTGTGGCATCTGTGGCATTGCCTTCTAAATCGGTAGGCATTCCTACTACAAAAGCCTCTATTTCTTCGTGGCTTATATATTCCTCTAAAAAAGTCCAAATTTTTTCAGTACTTATTGTATCGAAAGCAGTTGCGATTAATTTTAGATTATCAGTTACGGCAACTCCAACACGTTTTAGACCGTAGTCTATGGCAATTATTCGTGGCATTTTTTTTATTTGATTGATGGTTTTTATTTTTTTGAGGGTCTAAGTGTATAAATACCAGATTTGAATTTCAACTTATTTTATAAGTAATATTTTTTTTTAGAATATATTTTTTCTCTATTGCCATACAAACTAAGTCAGCCACCGAAATTTTATCTTTTTTCCATTCTTTTTTGCTTGGTATATTTGTTTTATTATAATCAAAAAAAAACTTAAATATGGCAAATAATAAAAGTAATATTAGAATCAATGGAATCAAAATAATGATAATAAATATTAATAAATAAGAAATATTATTAGGGCTTTGCATTTCATTATTTGTTGGGTTATCAATTTCAAAATAAATTCTAAATTTCTTTTGAAAATCTAACAAATCATCTTCTGCAATTCCCAAATCATCTTCTAATGATGAATATAAACCTATTTCAACGATGTCGTTTCCACCCTCTTGTGCTACAAAATTTTTTACCTCTTGATATTTTTTTCGTACTGTTTCAAATGTAATTTCTTTTATCATTTTCTATTTTTTTTAATCTATATTTCTCTCAAAATACAATTCAAAAGTTTATACTTTCCATGTTTTCTCAACAAAATAAACACATAAAAACAAAAGTAAAGTTCAAAACTATCAAATAAATAACTATGAACTTTACTTAGAAATTAAACACGAAAAATTATTTCTTATTTTTTTTTAATCCTTCTGCTATTTTTTTTGCTTTTGAATAGTTAGGAATACCATAGCCCAATTCATAATCAGGTTTATCTGATTTTGAAGCCGATTTTTGAATAATATCTATTACCTCACTATTTTTTAAATGAGGATACAGCGCCCAAAAAGAAGTTACGAAACCTGCCATCAAAGGACTCGAAAAAGAAGTACCACTACTTTGAGTAATCCTCCCCGAAGGCGAACCCACTACCGTAGGCGCACCTTGTGCTGTAACATTAGGCTTTTGTCTTTTATCCGAACTTGGTCCAAATGAACTAAAAGAAGCACAATCACCATCAGCATTGACTGCTCCAACTGTTAAAATTAAATCTGCATCTCCTGGGGCTGAAATATATTTCCAAGGGTCATTGCCTTCATTGCCTGCACTCGAAACAACTAAAATTCCTTTTGTGGCTGCCAAAGTAGCTGATTTGCTTGCCATTGAGGTTTTTCCGTTCATATCTTCATAAGTATAACTCATTGATTTATCATTAAAATCAGTATAACCTAAAGAAGAATTAATAACATCTACCCCCAAACTATCCGCTTTTTCAGCGGCAATTGTCCAATTTAATTCTTCTACACGATATTCACTGTTGGCATCTTCAGTTCTAAACAAATAAAAATGTGCCTCAGGAGCAGTTCCAATTAAATTTTCATCATAACTTGCAATGGTAGAAAGCACATTTAATCCATGATTACCAGATTTATAAACATCTTTTTTATTGAGAACAAAATCAAAAGTACCTAAAACTTGTTTGTTTTTATATAAATGTTTGAAATAAGGAACTGTATTGGCATTTTCAAACCCTGAATCAAAAATGGCAACTATCATTCCTTTTCCTCTTGCGTTTTCTTTGTGCATTTGGATAGCATCTACCATTTTCATTTGATTATAAGAATCACCATAACTTTTTTCATCTTTGATTTCCAATGATTTTTCGAGTGCTTTTAGTTCTAAACTTTCAAATTTTTCTGCTTTTTCGAAAGTGAATTTAGAGGGTGCTAAATAAGTAGCTTCTTGATTAACAAAAGGTAAATTTTTAATTTTTGTGAGCGTATTTTCGTCTGCTTCAACCATCACAGCATTCAACCAACGTGAAGTGTACCATATTTTAGCACCTTCTGCTTTCATTTTTTCTACGTATTTGAAGTTAATAGGCAAATCATTTTCTTGAATCAAGACGTTGTGTTTTTTTCGTCTTTCTAAGGCTCTTTTTGTCAAAAATTTTGTAGGTTCTTTCAAAGAATATCCATTGTCTTTTTTATCTTTTAAATAAATAAGATGTTTTTTTTGTTGTGCAAAGGCATCAATTTGTGTGAACAAATACACAAATAAAAGGAAAAAACTAAATTTCATTTTTTATTAATTATTTTTTTTTGAATCTATTTTTTTTATAACTTATTTTTTTTGATTTTAGTATAAAAAAACGTAATTTTGTTTTTTGAAGATGTGAGAATTTTTTTATGTTTTGTATATTTATAAAAACACAGGTTAAACGCATCTAATAATTTGTCTTAATTTACTATAATCAAAATAATATTTTATTTTTTTTATGTTAAATGAAATTTTATTTGTTTTTAATTTTTTATTGAATGAAAGAAATAACAGCAAGATAAAATCCGCGTTTGAAAATCCGCGCTATCCGCGTTCCAACACCATAGAACGCTGATAAAACTGATTTTCAAACGCGGATTGAAGAAAAATACAGTGTTGTCATTACTGAATATTGAATGGAATTATTAAAAAAAGCTCATTTTTAGGTGCGTTTAACCTGTTATTTTTATAACTACGACTATTTAAAAATTATTTTATTTTTGCAAATTATAAAAAAATAAGAATAAAATATTCTATTTAAAATAATTTATTTATCTTTGCACCTCAAAATATTTTTTAAAAAGTAACTCAAAAAAATAACTCAAAAAAGTGAAAACAACGCATATTACACAAATTTTCTTAGGTTTAGCAATTATTGTTTTATATATATTGCATTTTACAAAAAACAACACACCTACTACTCAAAAAAATAATACACCTATCAAGGTAGCCAACAAAGATAATAAAAATAGTGAAGTAAAAATTGCTTACTACAATGTAGATACTTTGATGGCAAAATATAATTATTATATCAATGCAAAAAAATCAAGCGAAAATGAAATAAGAATAATGCAATCTGATTTGAATAATCGTAAAACTGCTTTTGAAAATACAGTTATCGGTTTTCAAAATAGTGCGGCAACTATGACACAACAAAAAATTGAAGAAACTAAACAAGCATTGACTTTAGAAGAAAGAAAATTAGTACAATATGGACAAGCACAAGAAAGTGAATTAGCCAAAAAAGAACAAAAAGTAGCTGAAAAAATGGTGGATAATATTGCTGAATTTCTTAAAAAATACGCTGAAACCAATGGCTATTCGATGATTTATGCCTATTCTAAATCTAATTTTACTGTTGGTTTGACTTATGCACAAACAAGTTATGAAATTACTGATGAAATTGTGAAAGGTTTGAATGATGAATACAAAAATCAAACTAAAAAATAAAATCAATCCAATTTTATAAAAATATCATCTAAAAATGTTCTATTTTTTTTCGAAAAGTAGAACATTTTTAATAACAACTTATGCAAGCGTGGACGCTTGCATAAGATAGTATTTTAATTTAGTTGTCAAAATAAAACATTATTCACAAGCAAAAAATTATAGTACTTGATACAACTTTTGTCATTTTTATGCGTTCTTAATTAGATAAAACAAATTATTATGAAAAATCAATTATTGTATATATTTCTTTTGGCAATTTTATTCAATACATCTTGTCAAAAACGTGCTTTATGCCCTGCTTATGTCGATAGACACAAAGGAACGGTAAGCAAACAAGACGCACAATCTATGACTGCAGAAGAATTGCGTGGACAAAGTTTAAAACTATTAGATGCACAAGATACTTATATTCAAGTCAAAAGAGATAAAACAACAGGTTTGATAAAAGGAAAAAGACGTGTAAAGAAAAATAAAAACAATGCCCTCACTGACAAAGGCTATGGACAAGACCCTCGCGTAGGCTTAGGAATGGATACAAAACAAAACAAACCTAAACTTAATTCATCAGAAAAAACAAAATAATTGTTTCTGTATTTTATCAATTTCAAAAAAAATTACTACAAATCAATACATTATAAAAAAAAGATTTGTCTTACTATCAATACACAATGAAAATAATAGACCATTTTTTGCTTCGTTTTTTTCAAACAACTTCATTTTTTGTGGTGATGTTTTTTTTGTCTGATAATTTATCTGCTCAAAAAGTAAATCCTATTGAAACAAAACCAAATACAGAAAAAAAAGCAGATAGGAAAAGAGCAGGTTATTTGGGAAAACAAATCAATAAAAAAAGAAAAGACCAAGGAACTACAAAAATTTCTAAAGGCTCTATCATACCCAGTGAAGAAAAAAAAGTCAATAATGGTAAAGAAAGAAATGGACTTTTTGGAGAAGTAACACAAACAAAAAGTAGAGAAAATAGAATCAGAAACAACGATAACAAAAGAAATATTTATCAAGGAACTATCAATAAAAATAATTTTGAGAAAAGAAATCGCAACAATCGAGATGCTGACAAAGAAAAAGGAGATGGCTCTGGAACGGTTGCTATTAACAAAAATCGTGAGAGAGATATAAAAAATCAAGGAAAAGAGAGAACTAATAACAGTGGAACAGTTGTTATTAACAAAAATCGTGAGAGAAGATTGAAAGAAAATACTGAAACACGAAGCGATTATGCAGGAGTTACTAACAGAAATAAAGTTAATAATAAAAACCGCGACAATCGTAATGCTGATAAAGTACGTACAGATGACGCTGGACAAATTGCACTCAATTCTAATCGTGAAAAAAGATTAAAAGACGGCGATAAAAATAAAGCAAACTACTCAGGAACAATCTCGCAAAATAAATTAGCATTAAAAAATCGTGATATCGAAAATAACGGAAAAGAAAAAACAAATTTCTCAGGAAATATTGCAGTCAATCCTAATCGTGAAAGAAGATTAAAAGATGGTGATAAAAATAAAGCAAATTATTCAGGAACAATTTCGCAAAATAAATTGGCATTAAAAAAACGTGATATTGAGAACAATGGAAAAGAAAAAGCTGATTTCTCAGGGAATATTGCAGTCAATCCTAATCGTGAAAAAAGGTTAAGAGATGGTAATAAAAATAGAGCAAATTATGCAGGGACAATTTCACAAAATAAATTAGCATTAAAAAAACGTAATATAGAAAACAGCGAAAAAGAAAAGGCGGACTTCTCAGGAAATATTGCAGTTAATCCTAATCGTGAAAAAAGGTTAAGAGATGGTGATGAAAATAGAGCAAATTATGCAGGAACTATTTTAGCATCAAAAATAAAAAACCAAAAACAAGATAGAATCAACAAACAAAAAGAAATGTCAGACTTCTCCGGAAATATTGTTGTTAATCCTAATCGTGAAAAAAGGTTAAGAGATGGCGATGAAAATAGAGCAAATTATGCAGGAACTATTTTAGCATCAAAAGTAAAAAACAAAAAACAAGACAAAATCAACAAACAAAAAGAAATGTCAGACTTCTCCGGAAATATTGTTGTGAGAGACCCTAATAAACGTAATTTTGAGAAAAAAGAAAATGAAAGAGCAAAATATGCAGGTGGTATTTCTTTGGCAAAAATAGATAGGAAAGTAAACGAAAATAGATTAAAAGACCAGAAAATGGCTGAATTTACAGGAAAAGGAAGTAGTAAAATTTCTATTGCACAACTTCGCCGTAAATTCCTCGAAAGACGCGGAATGGATAAAGAAATTGCTAATTTTTCAGGTTATACGCCGTATGTCAATAAACAAAAATTGTATAAAAAGAAAAACGAAGAAGCCACGTCATTTGTAGGTGGAAAAAATGCAGTACGTATTCCACGCAAGCCAAAAGGAATGTTCAGCCGTCCTAATCGCGCTCCCAACCAAAATCGTTATGCATCTTATAGCGTAACTCGTTTCAAATCGGGAAGACGTGTAAAATATTCTGAATTGGCAAATTATCAAAAAGAAAAAAGAAAAAAACCAAAATATAGTTCTAAAGAATATGAAAAAGTTTGGACTGTAGGAGAAGTAAAAAACAAAGAAACAGGCGAAAAAGTACAACTTCGTGCTTCTTCACGCAAAACATTAGATGAAGTGAAACGTGAAAGTAAAGCCAAAAAACGTGCTTTGAAAGAAGAACAAAAAGCCAAAGAAAAAGAAGGTGAATCTATCAAAGAAAAAGAAGAAAAATTTTGATAGAAAACAATTAAATAGATATTTTTGGGCGATTACAGGCTATCGTGCAAAGCACAGAGCCAAAAAAGAGAGAAAAAACTTCGGAAACCTCGTTTTTTCTCTCTTTTTGTCTCTGCAAGTCTGCTTCTATCCTTATCGCGAAATACAAGTAAGAAAATTCAATCTCCCATCAAAAGTCTTTTTAATTGTCTTAAAGAAGATTGATTTTTGAGTTCATAAATTGTTCTAAAAATACTATCTTTTTCTTTTTGTGTCAGTCGCCAACTTAAAGATGCTTGTTGAATTGTAACAATTTTAGGTTTTTTTGATGTTGCTTTTCCTGTTTTTTGTTCTGCTTCCCATTCTTTTTGTTTTTGTAAAACTTCTTTTAGATTTTTTGAAAAAGGTACGTATTGAAACTCAATTCTATGGATACCAAATTCTTTTGGAAACCAATCTTTTGCATATTCAACCAAATTATCATTGGTAATGTCTTGTAAATATTCAAGATTTTCAAAAAAACTCGTTACAGGAGTAAAAACTTTTTGAATTAAGGAAGGTTCTAATTTACGTTCCATTGGTTGGTCTTTTTGTGAATCTCTAATGGATAAAATAACAACCCCTGATGTATTCTCTTGAATCCACTTTCTAAAAGTATAGATAAATCTTGTTGCATCACCTACTCCAAAATTATCAGAAATTCCTGCGTCCATAATTTCCATTTCAGGCTGACTTGGAAGTTTGACATTAGGCGTTACATAAGGAAAAGTAGCACTCATACGCATAGCAGTCAAAAACCTTAAATTTCCCGCTTTTTGTTGATGAAAAAATCTCAAAAAATCTATTCCTTTTGTTTTTTGATTGAGAGAACGAGTTTGGTCGATGCGTGGTGTTGTCATATAGGAAACTGATTGAGGCGAAACAAATAATTTTCTTCCATCATTGACAATCGTAGGTGATAAAATCATCATCGGAATATAAGACAATAGTTCAGGTTCTTTGTAATCACAAAGGGATTTATCTAAAACTCCTTCTGTATTTCTATTAAATTGTTGTTCAAAAGCCAAACCTCTATCTTTTGCATATCTTTCTCCTGCATACTCAAAAGTTTGTGTACCCAAAAACATATCATTGACAACCAAACTAAACACAATAGAATTAAGGTTATCTTTGGCAATATTTTCTAAATATCTTTTATCATAAGGATTGACAAATTCAGGACTTTCATTTCTCCAAAAATACTCTCTTCGCAAACATAACTCTCTAAAATACCCCGCTCCCACCATTCCACCTGATGCCCCTGTGATAAGCATTGTATGGTACATTAATCGTCCTTCTAAGGTACTATCAGCATATTGCAAGGTTCTCATTACCCACATTGCCGCGCGTTGCCCACCTCCACTTACACACGTAAAGACTATTTTTGGTTTTTTTCGTGGATTTAATTTTGTAACTTTTTTCTTCCAATTTTCCAATGCAACCAATGTATTTTCATAATCATACTTATAAAGACTATCATTTGCCAATTCTTTTACTCTTTGGAGTGAATATTCTGCTTTTTGCCCTGTATAATTAAGACCATAAGCCGCATATTTTGTAGATAAAATATCTTCCTTAGAAAAAAAGTTAATCAAAAAAATCAAAAAAATTGAGATGGTAACTGCCCAACCACGTAACCAATAATTTAATGCTCCTGCAATCATCAAAACAATCGTAAATAATAATACTAAACTTGCTCCCGCAGGTAATTGAAAAGCAGGATAATCTCTTAATGTGCCTAATAAAAGTACTGTCCCAAAAATTAGCATTTGAATTATAACGCCATTGAGATGATTTTGGTCAAAAATAACCATAATTTCTTCATCATTCAAAATTTCGTTTTTAGCAACAGATTTCCATGACAATCTATCACTCAAATAGGTATCAACTCTAATATCAATATTATTTTTTGTTTTTTCTTTGAATATATTGACCTTTGTAATTTTGTTTTTAGTTTTATTTTTAGCGGTAAATGAGAATGAAAAACGCTTAAAAATATCGTAGTTGGTACGAATAAAATAAATATAAAGAATATTACATGATATAATAATTCCTGTAATCAAACCCAGAAATCGTATCCAAATTTGCGATTGATTTTGTATATATTTTTCATAACTGTATTGATAATGAAAGAAATAGTAAAAGTAAAAAAACAAAACAATGGCAGGAATTAAACTATTATTCAAAAGAAATTGTGCGAAAGGACGGCGTAATGTTCCTAAAAATTTGAATTGTGGCGCATCTAATAAATAGCAAATAATATGAAAAGATAAAATAAAAACGCCCCAAGCTAAACCTAATAAAAAGCAACTCGCAAAATTGACTTGATTGAGGTATTCGGGGTCTAATAATAAAAAAGGAATTCCCATTGCAACACCCAAATTTTCGGTTACAATGCCCAATAAAATAAACCAAAAAAGCAATAAAAGTTGATTTTTTTTAAGATTATAGATTAAAAGTTGTATTGCAAAACTATAATAAAAGTTTTTGAGAAGATAACGTTTATAAAAAGCAATTAAAATATTAACCATAAATAATTAAAATTAAATGTGTTTGGCAAAAATAATAAAAATATTGGTAAAAAACAAAAATGCTATTTATAAAAAAATAAATAGCATTTTCAGTTAGGAAATTTGTTTTTAAAAATATTTTAAGTTTTTTTTCTTAAAAAAAGAATTGATTAACTTTCTACTTCCTCTATTGCATATTCTTCAACAGGAATACAAGAACAAATCAAATTTCTATCACCATAAGCATTATCAATTTTTGCAACAGCAGGGAAAAATTTATTATGACGAAGATATGGCAATGGAAAAGCTGCTTTTTCTCTTGAATAAGGTTTTTTCCAATCATTAGTAATCACCATTTCTGCTGTATGTGGTGCATTCACAACCACATTATTGCCTTTATCTGCTTTTCCTTCTTCTATTTCTCTGATTTCAGCCCTGATATTAATCATTACCTCTGCAAATCTATCCAATTCTGCTAAATTTTCGCTTTCTGTTGGTTCAATCATCAAAGTACCTGCAACAGGGAAAGAAACAGTAGGTGCGTGAAAACCATAATCCATTAATCTTTTGGCAATATCAGCTACTTCCACGTTTACATTTTTAAATTCTCTACAATCCAAAATAAATTCGTGTGCTGCTGTACCATTTTTACCTGCATACAATACTTTATAATGTCCTTCCAAGCGTACTTTTAAATAATTAGCATTTAAAATAGCTCTTTTTGTTGCTTCAGTCAATCCTTCTTCGCCCATCATCACAATATAAGCATAAGAAATCGCTAAAATGCTTGCACTACCATAAGGAGCGGCAGAAACCGCTGTGGCTGGACTATCAGAAATTTTAATAACACTATGATTAGGTAAATAAGGAACTAAATGAGCATTCACACCAATCGGTCCCATTCCTGGTCCACCACCACCGTGAGGAATACAAAAAGTTTTATGCAAATTGAGATGGCAAACGTCAGCACCAATCAAAGCAGGACTTGTCAAGCCTACTTGTGCATTCATATTAGCACCATCCATATAAACTTGTCCACCAAAATCGTGTATTAATTGACATATTTCAACGATACTTTCCTCAAAAACACCGTGTGTAGATGGATATGTAACCATCAAACAAGCCAAATTATTTTTGTGTTTTTCTGCATTCAAACGTAAATCTTCTACATCAATATTGCCTTTTTCATCACATTTAGTAACGATTACTTGCATACCCGCCATCACTGCACTTGCAGGATTTGTACCATGTGCAGAGGATGGAATTAAAGCAATATTTCTATGTGATTCATTTTTAGCAATAAAATAATTTCTAATCGTCATCAAACCCGCATATTCACCTTGCGCTCCTGAGTTAGGTTGCAAACTAATGCCAGCAAATCCCGTAACTTCCATCAACCATTTTTCTAAGTTTTTGAAAATCTCAGCATAACCTTGTGCTTGTTCCAAAGGAGCAAAAGGGTGTAAACCACCTAATTCTTTCCAAGTAACAGGTATCATTTCAGCGGTTGCATTAAGTTTCATTGTGCAAGAACCCAAAGCAATCATTGAGTGTACCAATGACAAATCTTTGCTTTCCAATGATTTCATATAACGCAACATCGCGTGTTCTGTATGATGAGCATTAAAAACGGGGTGCGTCATAAATGCTTCTTCTCTCATTAAGGCATCAGGATATTTGATAGCAATATTTTTGATACTACTTTTGATATAAGTAGTGAAAGCAGTTTTTTCCTTCGTTGATAGCGTTTTTGCGACTATTTGGAATATTTTAAAAATATTTTGTACGTCCTCTAATGTTTTTGTTTCATCAAAACTAATTCCTATTTTATTTTGATGATACCTAAAATTAAATTGTAATTTTTCTGCTGCTTTTTTGATAGTTTGTATATCTTCATTTTTTGATAATAGAATCGTAATTGTATCAAAATGATATTTATTTTCTATCTCAAAACCTAATTTTTCCAAACCTCTTTTTGTGAGTTGTGTCAAACCATAGATTTTCTCTGCAATTTGCAACAAACCCTTTGGACCGTGATAAACCGCATACATACTTGCCATCACAGATAACAAAACTTGTGCAGTACAAATATTAGAAGTTGCTTTTTCACGTCTGATGTGTTGTTCACGAGTTTGTAATGCCATTCTATAGGCTTTATTTCCTTCGCTATCTATAGAAACACCAATAATTCTACCTGGAATTTGTCTTTTAAATTCGTCTTTTGTAGCAAAAAAAGCAGCGTGAGGTCCACCATAACCCATCGGAACACCCATTCTTTGTGCTGAACCTACAACCACATCAACCCCCATTTTGCTTGGTGGAGTCAATAAAGTCAAAGCCAACAAATCGCTTGTTACTGCCACAAAAATCCCCAATTCTTTGGCAGTAGTAATCATATCTGTATAATCAGTTATTTCACCATTCGAAGCAGGATAAGGCAATACCAATGCAAAAATATTTTCATTCGTAAGGTCAATTTTTGTATGGTCATCTACCAATACATCAATTCCCAAAGGCAAAGATCTTGTTTTTAATACATCAATCGTTTGTGGATGTGTATGATGACTAACAAAAATTATGTTAGCATTTTTACGATTTCCTTTTCTATTTCCATGAAGCATTGTCATTGCTTCTGCGGCAGCTGTACCTTCGTCAAGTAAAGAAGCATTGGCAATTTCCATTCCTGTTAAGTCCATTACCAACGTTTGAAAGTTGATAAGTGCTTCCATTCTTCCTTGTGCAATTTCGGCTTGATAAGGAGTATAAGCAGTGTACCAAGCTGGATTTTCTAATACATTTCTTAAAATTACGTTGGGCGTTATCGTATCATAATAACCCATACCAATAAAAGATTTAAAGACTTTGTTTTTATTAGCGATATTTTTGAAGTGCGTTAAGAAATCTTTTTCGCTTTGTGCTTTTGGAATATCCATCGGTTTTTTTCGGCGGATACCTTCAGGAACAGTTTTGTCAATCAATTCATCAAGCGAAGCAACCCCAATCGCTTCTAACATTTGCGACATTTCGGCTGTACTTAGTCCGTGATGTCTTTCTGCAAATTGTTCGTTATATTCTAAATTTAAAGGCATTTAATAATTATGAATTAGGAATTTAAGAATTTTAAATTAAGAAAGGGACTTAATTTTGTGCAAATTTAGTTATTTCTTTGTAATAATAAAAATTTGTGCAATAATTTTGTTTTTGAAATGTAAAATATTTTGGTTATTTTTCTTGAAAGGTGCATCTTAATTTTAGGTATTTTAACGTGAGTTCGGGATAATAATTGTTAAAAAAAGTGTGTGATTTTTCATAAAATGCGGTCAGACCTCCGTAAACTACGGTACAGACCGCGTTTTATGAAAAA
>RDZP01000084.1 GCA_004294005.1 Cytophagia bacterium | reverse complement strand
GATATTTTTTGATAAATATTTTGTTTGGATAAACAAAAATATCTACCTTTGTTAAAAATAAAAAAAAACGCTTGGACGCAGCATTGTCATTCTTCGAATGACTGAAGTCTGGAGACTTCTATAAAATACAAAATCACAAGTTACGCTTCGCTAAACTTGCGATAGTTTTATTTTTTTTATTTTTGTAACACTTAAATCAGTTGGGGGAAAGTGAAGATTTTTCTAAACTTTCTCAAATGATGTCTGATAGATCTAATGATAATCTTTGTAAATAATTTAAAAAAATATAAAAATATGAAAAAAATATTATTTTTACTATTGATGGTAATAGTATTTAAAACTTCTTCTATCGCTCAAAATCAAACATTGTATTTAATATTTGATAAAAATGCACCTAAAATAACAAAAGATGTTAGAAAAATGATAAGAATAAAAACCCCACAAACCCCTATATGGCGAGAGTGTGGTATGTATAAATTTACTGAAAAAGATTATGTTTATTCCTATCCATTGATGTATGGAGCATTACTTTGGTTTATTAAGAAAGATATCCCAAGTGTGCAAACGATAAATTTATTAGGTAATAGTAATCTTGTTTCACAAGTAAAGAATTTGTATCCTAATGCTCTTACTATAGACGAACTAGATCAAAATATGCAATATGCAGTTGATTATGATTATAATCACCCTGTTCCAAGAGGTCTTTTACAAGTAGGTCAATATCCACAAACAGGCCAAACAGAAAAATATTTCTTAGATAATTTCAATAAAATATTCCTTATAGAATTATTACCTCAATCTAATGAAGCTAAAATAATTCCTGTTAGGTTTAAAAATAAGTTTTTCGGAAATTACTAATTTTTTATTAAATTTGGTATCCCCAACTGTCTTAAGTCTATAAAAAAAACACTGGCACAAGTTTCAAAAACTTGTGCCTTTGTATTGGTAGAAGTCTTCAGACTTCACCACTTGGGGAGTGGAAAAAGCGTTGGTTTGGGGGTATTTTTTGGTTTGATAAGTTTTTTTAATAAATATTTTGTTTGGATAAGCAAAAATATCTATTTTTGTTCAAAATAAAAAAAGACGCTTGGACGCAACATTGTCATTCTTCGAATGACTGAAGTCTGGAGACTTCTATCAATACAGAGGCACAAGTTACGCTTCGCTAAACTTTCGCCAGTTTTACTTTTTTTATTTTTTGGAACACTTAAACCAGTTGGGGATTTTATACAAAGTTAATACAGATAATCTTTATTACAAAATAAAGTAGTGTTACTTTTTAAACATGCTCTTAGGATAAAATATCAGACGTAACAAAGCAAAACTATTTTAATATTGAGTAATTCAAAACTTTTTTATCTATTATTTTGATAAAATAAAAATAAAATCGTAACTTTGCACTAAAATTTAGATAAACATACTTTTTGATATGCAAAGATTTCAACTACTCGTTTTATTAGCCATCATTATGGGCGTATCTTCTTGCCAATTTAGTAAAATACGCAAGAGTACCGATTTGAAAGTAAAGTATGATGCCGCTATGAAATATTACGACAAACGTAATTATTATAAATCAGGTCTTTTGTTAGAGAAGATAATTCCTTTGATTACAGGACAAAAAGAACAAGAAGTAGCACAATTTAGATATGCTTATTGTCATTTTAATCAAAAACAATTCGATTTATCTTCTTATTATTTTGATAAATTTTATAATAGTTTTAGAGGTAGCAAATGGGCAGAAGAAGCAAGATTTATGTCCGTAAAATCATTAGTAGAATCATCTCCCAATTATAATATTGACCAAAAAAGCACTACTGATGCTATCAATTCAGCACAAAGTTTTTTAAATAATTTTCCTAATAGCACTTATTATGAAGGAACTTCAGCAATGTTGAAAGATATGCGTATCAAATTAGAAAAAAAAGGTTTTGAAAATGCAAAATTATACCATAGAATTGGCTATCATCGTTCTGCTGTAATTGCTTTTGCTAATTTTCAAAAAAGTTTTCCTGATTCAGATTATAATGAAGAAGCTTCTTATTTACGCATCGAATCGCAATATGATTATGCATTACAAAGTGTAGAAAACAAAAAAAATGAACGATTAAAAGATGTAATTGGGCTTTATGAAAATTTTGTTGCTGCTTATCCAAAAAGTAAATATTTACGTTCGGCACAAAATATGCACGAAAAAACTTTGATTAGTTTAAAACAAAATATTGTAATCAATACTACTACAAACACAAATGTAGAAAAAGCAACCATCAAAAAATAAATTATTTAGAAATATTAAAATAAAAAAAATATGGCAAAATATAGAGTAACTTCAGTCCCTTCTATCATTCCACGTGATATTAAAAAATTAAGCGAACAAACAGGTAATTTGTATGCGTCTGTATCTATTATTTCAAGACGTTCTTCACAAATCTCTTCAAAAATAAAAGAAGAATTAGTTGAAAAATTAAATGATTTTTCTTCGAATGTAGATAGTTTTGAAGAAATTCATGAAAATAGAGAGCAAATCGAAATCTCTCGTTATTATGAAAAATTGCCAAAACCAACTTCGGTAGCAACAGATGAATTTTTAGAATTTAAACTTAAATTTGGTTTTAAAGAAGACTAAAATAACATAATCAATCTATTTAAAGTATAAAATAAGATAAATTTGATAATTTTTACAAAAAAAAAGTCATTTTCTTCATTATTTTATACTTTATTATTCCATCATTTATCTATGAAAAAAACAACTTTATTTTTTAGCGTTGTAGCGATTGTTATGTTGTTAACAACTTGCGCACCCGGCGGAAAAAACGCTATCAATGTGTTTAGTTTGCAAGATGATATTACACTTGGAAAACAACTCAGAGACCAAATTGCAGCCAATCCAAAAGAATATCCTCTATTGAATAAACAACAATATCCAAAATCATATCAACATTTACAAAGAATTGCAGATAATATTCTTAATTCAGGAACTCTCGAACATAGAAACGACTTTGAATGGACTTTGCATATTATTCATGATGACAAGACTTTAAATGCTTTTGTTTCACCGGGCGGATATATTTATGTTTATACAGGATTGATAAAATATTTGGAAACCGAAGATGAATTAGCAGGCGTAATGGGACACGAAATTGCACATGCAGACCGCAGACATTCGACGGCTAATATGACCAAAACACATGGAATTGAAGCAATATTTGCTATGATATTAGGAAAAAATCCAGGTATGTTAGGACAAGTTTTGGGTGGAATGACAGGAAAATTGGGCGGATTAAAATTTAGCAGAGCCACTGAAAGTGATGCAGACGAACAATCTGTGTATTATTTGGCAAAAACACAATACAGATGTGATGGAACGGCTGGTTTTTTTGAAAAAATGATGGCACAAAGTTCACAACAACCTCCACAATGGCTAAGTACACATCCGAGCCACGAAAATCGTGTCAATGATATTAAAGCAAAAGCACAAGCAGTCGGTTGTAGTGTAAAGCCATCTCCTAATCAAAAGTTATATCAAGATTTTAAAAATAGTTTACCAAGATAAAAAAATCAATCTATATTACTCTGAAATATTATAGGTTATAATCATATTACATTAAAAAAACAAATAAAACTATGAACTTTCGTGCAGCCATCGATGTAATGACAAAAAAAGAAATTTTAGACCCACAAGGGAAAGCCGTAAAATTAGGCTTGAACAATATTGGTATTGATGCTATCAAAGATGTTAGAATTGGAAGGCATATTGTTGTAGAAATAGAAGCAGATAATGAAACGGAAGCACAACAAAAAATAGAAATTGCTTGTAAAAAATTATTAGCAAATCTTATCATGGAAGATTATCATTACACTATTTCAAAAATATAATAATATTGACTATGTCTGCTCAAATTGAAGTTTGTTTAACACCTGATTTATTACCACATTTTGATTTAAAAAATAAAATTGTAGTTATAATCGATATATTAAGGGCTACTTCTTGCATCACAACAGCATTAGCATGTGGCGTAAAAAGTATCATTCCCGTAAGAGAAGTCGAAGAATGTAAACATTTACAACAACAAGGATATTTAGCCGCTGCCGAAAGAGGTGGTAAAAAAGTAGAAGGTTTTGATTTAGATAATTCTCCTTTTAGTTATCAAAACCCAGATTTAAAAGGTAAAACTATCGCAATGACTACCTCAAATGGTACATTAGCCATTGATTTATCAAAAAATATTGCCAAAGAAGTATTAATTGGTTCTTTTTTAAATCAAAGAACTTTATGCAATTATCTACAAAAAAAAGAGGATAACATTGTATTATTTTGTGCAGGTTGGAAAGGCAAAGAAAATATGGAAGATACTTTTTTTGCGGGTGCATTGATTGATGATTTGGTAAATAGTAATATGGATTTGGGCAATGATGGTGCTTTTATCGCCAAAGCTGTTTATCATGTAGGAAGAAATCAATACAAAAAATTCCTTCGTAAATCTTCTCATTATCAACGATTGATAGGTTTTGGATTAGAAAAAGACATTGATTTTTGTTTTACGCCTAATCAATATGATGTTTTGCCGCATCTTAAAGGAAATGAAATTGTGTTATAATGGATAAAAAACAACTGATATGTATTGTAGGTGCAACAGCGGTAGGCAAAACAAGTCTTGCGATTCAGTTGGCACATTATTTTAATACAGTAATTATTTCTGCTGATTCACGTCAATTTTATAAAGAGTTAAATATTGGTACTGCAAAACCAAATGCTTTAGAAATGGACGAAATTATTCATTATTTTATTGATAATCAATCTATTACTCAAAATTATAGTGTAGGCGAATATGAAAAAGATGCTTTATCATTATTAGACAATTTATTTCAAAAATATGACACAATCGTTGCGGTAGGAGGTTCAGGTTTGTATGTGCGTGCTTTGTGTGATGGACTTGATGAATTTCCTGAAATTGATGCCGATATTCGTCCACAATTACAAAAAGAATTAGAAGAAAAGGGATTATCTTATTTGACAAATCTTCTCAAAGAATTGGATTTTGACTATTATCAAGAGGTTGATTTGCAAAATACACAAAGAGTTTTAAGGGCTGTAGAAGTATGTATTGGTACAAAAAAAACTTATTCTTCGTTTAGAAAAGGCAAAAAAAAAGAACGACCTTTTCAAATTATAAAAATTGGTTTGACATTACCAAGAGAAATATTATATCAAAAAATTGATGCACGAATGGATTTGATGATTGAACAAGGTTTAGAAAAAGAAGCGACCGATTTATTGCCTTTCGCTGCTCATAATGCCTTGAAAACTGTAGGTTATCAAGAAATTTTTGATTTTTTAGAGAATAAATATGATTGGAACGAATGTGTAAGATTGTTAAAAAGAAATTCAAGAAGATATGCCAAAAGACAAATAACTTGGTTTGGGGCAGACAACGAAATAACTTGGTTTGAGCCGAATGATTTAGAAAAAATAATTAATTTTATAGAAAAAAAATGATGAAATTTTATTGCTTTTTGTTTTTGTTTTTTATCCATTTTTCTATTTTTGCACAAAAAAAAATTGCTAAAATTGCTTTTGGCTCTTGTGCATGGCAAGAACACAACTTACCAATTTTTGATGTCATCGTAAAACATCACCCTGATTTATTTATTTTTTTAGGTGATAATATTTATGGGGATACCGAAGATATGAATGTATTACAATCAAAATATGAATTACTTGCTCAAAAACCTACTTTTAAAAATCTAAAAAAAAATGTACCTATTATTGCTACTTGGGACGACCACGATTACGGTAAAAATGATGCAGGTAGGCATTATTCTTATAAAAAACAATCAAAAGAAATATTTTTAGATTTTTTTGATGAGCCAAAAAACTCATTACGTAGAAAAAGAGATGGTATTTATACTTCTTACAGGTATGAAATAGATAAAAAAATATTACAAATTATTGTTTTAGACAATCGTACTTTTCGTGATGATTTGAAAGTATATAATGGCGAACCAAATAATAATAAAAAATATTTTTATGACCTTGATTACGCACCACAAGAAAATAAAGATTCTACCTTTTTGGGTAATCAGCAATGGAAATGGTTAGAAGAAGAATTAAACAAAAAAGCAGATATAAGATTAATTGTTTCTGGCTCGCAATTTGGTATCGAATACAATGGTTATGAATCTTGGGCAAACTTTCCACACGAACAACAAAAGTTTTTAGATTTAATCAAAAAGACAAAAGCAAATGGTGTTTTATTTTTATCAGGTGATGTGCATTATGGAGAGATTTCCAAACTAAAATCTACTGAAATGTATCCTATTTATGATATTACTTCGAGTGGACTTTCTTCTACTTGGCATTTTGCTACACCTAATCAAAATAGAATAGAAGGACCCGTTATGGAAAATCATTTTGGATTGATTACAATAGATTGGACAATTTAAAATCCGAGTATTAAAATGGAAATTTGGGACATCAATAATAATCAAAGGGTAGAATATACAATAAAATTAGATGAAATCAGTTTCAAAAAATAATTAAAAAGTTATAATTAAAAAAAAAAAACATTATTACAAAAAAAAATAAAAAAATATTTGCTAAATTGCAAACAAATTTACTACCTTTGTTTTATTTTTCAGATACATAAAAACTATACCACTGTGAAAAAAATCTTCTTTTTATCAATATATTTACTATGTTTTGGCTTTTTTTCAAAGTCATATGCACAAATCTTTTATTTTAAAAATAAAATTAAAGTAGATTTTAAAGAGTCATCAATTAAATTAAATCAGGCAGATACTACTATTGGTATTACTTATGATTTGAAAGCCGCACCTAATCGATATTATAAAGCACGTTTGTTTTATTCTAATAACAAAGGTAATTCGTTTAAGGGGCCTTTGTATTCTGTAAAAGGAGACATTGGTGATAGCATCAAGCCGGGTAAAAATAAACAAGTAAGTTGGTCTTTCAAAAAAGATAATCCTTACTTTGATGGTAAAAATATTATGTTCAAATTAGATGTAATAGAAGTTCCAAAAATTGCTACAGGTGGACCTAAGTATGCCCTGCGTTCTTTATTAGTGCCAGGTTGGGGCGATACTAAAGTAAGAAATGGCTATAATTATGGAGTGATTACCATTGCTACTTATAGTTGTTTGATTACAGGAGCATTGTTTCAATTAGAAGCCAATAGAAGATATAATCGTTATACAGATAGATTGGCAAATAGCAGCCAAGAACATGAAAGTTTATACAAACAAGCACAAAGTTCAAAGAATTTGGCAACGGCATTTTTTGTAGCAGGTGCAGGTATTTGGATTGGTGATATTATTGGGGTTTATATCAAAGGTGTAAAAAATAGAAGACGTGTTGCTTCCGAAAAAAGAAAATTAGAAGAAGAAAAAGCAGAAACAACAAGTATCAAAATTTATCCTTTGATAGATGGACAATCTACACAAATGGGTTTGAGTTGGAAATTTTAAATAAAATAAAAATAAAAACTAACAACGATTTTTATTTTATTTCGTTTAATAAATAATCAGTATCATAAAATAAAAATTAAAAAAAATATTAAAATGAAAAAAATATTTATATTATTTTTCTTAGTATTACTTAGTAATATTACATTATTTGCACAAAATAATGAAGGAGAGAAGCCTAAAGAAAACCGTGCTTTCAAAACAAGTACTTTACATAATTTTGATGTAAGTTATCTATTAGGAAGCGGTGGAGTAGAAGAGTTTGATTTGACTGTCAGCGAAAGCGGAAAAAATTATTTAATGATTATTGCTATTGATAAATACAAGCATTGGAAATCTTTAGCAAATGCAGTCAAAGATGCAAGAGATTTGAAAGCAGTTTTAAAAGAAAAATATGGTTTTATTGATGAAAATATTTTTGAATATTTGAACGAAGAAGCATCACCCGAAAATATAAGAGATGCTTTTGAAAGCCTAAAAGCAAAAGCAACACCACAAGATAACTTATTGATTTATTATTCAGGACACGGTTCTTATGACCCTTCTTTTGATTTAGGATATTGGGTGCCTTCTAATGGTAGATTGGGTGGAAATGCTACTTCTACTTATGTTCCTAATGACCATATTCGTAATTATGTGAAAGCATTAGATTTTCGTCATATATTTTTGATAGCTGATGCTTGTTTTTCAGGGTCATTGTTTGCAACTGAAGCAGGAAAAAGAGGTGGAAATGAAGAAGAGGTAAAAGAATCTTTGAAATCTCGTTGGGGATTAAGTTCTGGTAACTTAGAAGAAGTTTCTGATGGTGAAAAAGGTAAAAATAGTCCTTTTGCCACTGCACTTATCAATTATTTGAAATCAAATTTGAAAGATAGACTGCGTGCCTCTGAAATTATAGACTATGTAAAAGCACAAGTAACCGCAAATACACAACAAACACCTATTGGTAATCATTTGGCGGGTGTTGGGCATGAAGGTGGTAGTTTTATTTTTACGCTTACTGGTGAGGCGGAAGCAGTAGAGAAAAAAAAGAAATAAATAGTAGCAATCAAAATAAAAAAGAATTTACACTGATAAAAAATGTAAATTCTTTTTTTTATGATTTAACTATAAATGATTGATTCCTAAGGATTGTACTTCTTCTTCAATCAATTTTTTCATTGTTTCAGGTGAGATGTTTTGTGTTATATCTTGCCACCAACTTATCAAAGGCAAAGGAGTCATTAAGTTAGTTGTCCAATTAGATGAGGGAACTTTTATCATATTTGCGATTTTATTACCCAACAAAAAACGCAAATAAGACGCTAAAAAGCCATCAGGTATTTCCTTTGGCATTGTTTCTTTGAGACAAGTCATTAAATTTTTCATCAAAATCTTTCCTTCTTCTGATGTTTTAAATTGCCTTTCTACAATACATTTATCTAACCAAAAAGCCTCTTTTCTATTTTGAGGTAGTAATAATTCTTCAACACCTAATAAATATCCAATAATATTCCAATAATGTAAAAATGCTTCTGCTTCTTCATTACTCACTTTATATTGTAATTTTTCCATTCCTCTCAAAATAATCAATGAAAAACTTAGATTAGTGCCTGCCATATCTTCTTGGTTAATAGGAAGTCCATATTCCATATTCCATTTGGGGCTATTTTTGGCTTGTTTACGAATGTAAGCGTGCATCATACGCACTTGAAAACATAATGCAAAACCATTTCCATTGGTTTCAAAAGTATTATTTTCCATTATTTCTAATACAAACTTTGCTGTTTCTGCCAACCTTTTTTTAGTGTCTTTTGCTAACCTTTGTGAATAAATAAGCACTTTTGCACCATCAGCTGCTGCATAACAATAAGGCAAAGAAAGTGAACCTAATAGAGATAAAATCACTCTAAAATTTTTTAAAAAGAATTGTTGTGCCAATTCAATTTTATTATTTTCTGCCCAAATAGGCATTTTCATTATTTGATATTCAGAGGTAAGCTGATGATAATCTTCATTATTTTTGATAGTATGTAACATCTCAAAAAAATGTTCATGAGATAGATTTTCTAACATAGTATCTGCTTTGTTATCTCCTAAAAGCCTATGTTTTGGTAAAATTGAATAGTACATATATGTAAAAAGAGAAAATTATTTTTTTATTTGATAACTTTATGTTCAAAAAAAAAGTTATAGGATTAGAAGATTTTTGATTTGTTTTTTGTTTTACAAAGTTATGATTATAAAAATAAAAATTATATTTACTAAAAAACACAACAAATTAAAATGAATTTCGTACTATATTATAGAAATAAACAAAATTTAAAATTTTAATTACTATGAGCAAACGTAACGTAACTTTGAGTGGATTTTTTGCTTTTATTATTACTGCCACTTTATTAGGAATTGCTGCTTTCCGTCCAAATAATCTCAAAAATAATTTGGAATTATCAGAAAAAGGTTCAAAAATAATCAATAATCGTTTAGTAACACCTATTAAACAAAAATTCAAATTTAAAATCAGTAAGCACGAAGCTTTTAGTCGTTGTCCAAGTGGAACTTCATTTTATGTGAATGAATATCCGACAACTGCTAATCCTTATTTTACTGGAAAAGTATCACATTATAAAGCTTGTAGAGGTATTGAAATGTGTCAATTTCGCCTTTCTGATGATGAAAGTCAGTTAGAAGTGTGGGACGAAAATAAAAGACAATTTACTACTCCTGAAAAATGGTTGGTAAAAGCAACAATGCCTGACCAAAAGAAATCTAAAAATAATACTAATAAAGAATATTCTCAAGAAGCAGAGGGAAGAAATTAGTTCTTTTTTTTAAACAAAAAATGATAACAAACGATTACTTTATTAAAAAGTAGTCGTTTTCTGTTTTAATAATTACTAAAAAATATGAGCAAAACTATTCTTATTACAGGTGGAAGTGGATTATTAGGACAACATCTTACTAAAATGGCATTGTCTGCCAATTATAAAATAAAATGGTTAGGAAGAACCAAGCAAAATACTCCTCCAGAAGTGGAATCTTTCTTATGGAATATTGAGAAAGAATACATAGACGAGAAGTGTTTTGAAAATGTAGATTATGTTGTTCATCTATCAGGAGCAGGTGTAGCAGATAAACCTTGGACAATCCAACGAAAAAAAGAAATTTTAGAAAGCAGAACTAAATCAACGGCGCTATTAGCAAAATATTTAAAAAATAATACATCAATTCAAAAAGTGGTTGCTGCTTCTGCAATTGGTTTTTATGGATTAGACACAGGTGAGAATTCGCTGAATGAAAATGCACCTGCTGGAAATGATTTTTTGGCAAATGTTACAGATTTGTGGGAAAAAGAAACAGATAAAATCACTATTCCAACTTTAAAAATTAGAATTGGAGTAGTTTTGACCGAAAAAGGTGGTGCATTACCAAAATTATGTGAACCTATCAAATGGTGTGCAGGGGCTGCATTAGGAACAGGACAACAATATGTTTCTTGGATTCATATCGAAGATTTGTGTCGTATTTTTTTATTTGTGTTAGAAAATAAAAATTTGGTCGGTACTTTTAACGGGGTTGCTCCTCTTCCGCTTACTAATCAAGAATTAACAAAAGCCATCGCAAAAAAAATGAAAAAACCACTTTTTTTGCCTAATGTACCGTCTTTTGTTCTAAAAATGATCTTGGGAGAAATGGCAGGAATTGTATTGGGTGGTAATAAAGTAAGTGCTGAAAAAATAATACAAACAGGCTTTCATTTTGAATATGATACAATCGAAAAAGCACTTTTAAACTTAAACATTTAATATTTTTTTATGTATATTGTTGATAATGTATATGTAAGTGATGAAGTTGCAGAAGAATATTTTATCTGTGATTTAGAATCGTGCAAAGGTGCTTGTTGTGTGGAAGGTGATTTGGGTGCACCACTTGAAGAAGAAGAATTGGCTATTTTAGATAATATTTATCCAATTATCAAAAATTCTCTTACTTCAAAAGGAAATCGTGCTATAAAAAAAAACGGTTTGTATGCAATGGATAAAGAAGGTGGCATTAATACAACCACCATCAACAATCACGAATGTGCATTCGTAGTTTATGATGAAAAAGGAACTTTGAAATGTGGTATCGAACAAGCCTATTTAAGAGGGAAAATCGATTTTCAAAAGCCAATTTCTTGCCATCTTTACCCAATTCGAATTACAAAATTAGGTATTGAAGAAGCACTTAATTATGATAGGTGGGATATTTGTAATTGTGCTATCAAAAAAGGTACAAAACATAAATTGGCTATTTATCAATTTTTGAAAGAACCTTTGATTCGTAAGTACGGAGAAATCTGGTATCAAAAATTATGCGACCAGATTGAGAAAGGAGAAAAAGCAGTTGTAACTGATGATTTTTGAGAAAAAATATTTTTTTTAGTTCATTTTTTGATAAACTCTCCAAAAATTTTAAACTTTTGGAGGGTTAAAAAGTCCTCGCCTCTGTTTGTGTCCCCACAAACGAATGTCATAACAAATTATTGCTTTTGGGCTATATCTACCAATAGTTCCAACCCAAAAGATTGAGTTCGAATACAATACCATAATTACCTTGCTTATTGTTGATGTTAGGTACGATAGCACCTAAACAAAATTGTACTTTTTTACTCGCTGGTACCATTAAACCTATTACAGATACACCTTGTGAGTTGTTGCCTGAAATAAAATCACCCATTAAATAGAATTTGTGAGGAACAATAGGAATTTCGTATCCTAATAAAATTCCCGCATCATTGCCACGACCTTTAAGAATATCATTAGAATAATAACCACCAAAAGTAAGTTTCCAATGGTTAAAAACTTCTAAAAGTCCAACAGAATAAGTATAATGTGCAAAGCGAAGGTTATCTGCATATCGATTGATATTGCTTCCTAATTGTGTACCTACATTTAGTTGAAACTTATCAGCAACTTTAAAACTTTTTTGAGCAGTGAATAAAGCCACTGGCTGTAGAGGTGTTTCAGTGATAGGTTGTTGTTGAAACTCAAACCA
>RDZP01000121.1 GCA_004294005.1 Cytophagia bacterium | reverse complement strand
ATAAAATTTTACAAAAATAAAAAATCCGTTCAAATCCGTAAAATCCGCGTTATCCGCGTGCCTCCTGCGATAAATTTCCGTATAAAATTTAGTAGAGCCGTTTTTTACAAAGATTTAGGTAAAAATACATGAATTTTTGTACCAACATTGACTTGACTTTCTACTTCAATTCTTCCTCCATTTTTTTCTACAAAATTTTTACATAGCAACAAACCAAAACCTGTTCCTTTTTCTGATAATGTACCTGCAGTACTGATGTGTTCTTCGGGTTCAAAAACTTTTTCTAAATGTTCTTTGCTCATTCCTACACCATGGTCTTCTATTGTAATTTGAGCATATCCATTTTTACTAAGACTCTTGACCTCTATGCTTCCATTTTTGTTTGAAAATTTGATAGCATTACTGATTAAGTTTCTTAGAATAAAATCAGTCATATTATTATCAGCATAAATCCAAACATTGTCTTCCACTTCTGAAATCAAATTAATTTCTTTGTTTTTGGCTGTTAGTAAATATAAACCAATATTATTTTGCACACTTTCTTTAAGTTTTATTTTTTGTGGTTTGAATTCAATATCACCTGTTTGGGAAAGTGACCATTGCAATAAATTTTCTAATAAATTATGTAGTCTATCAATCGCTTTTTGCATATCTATCGCAAAGTTTTTGAGTTCTTCTGGAGAAAAAGCATCTGCCTGAATTTGTAAAATCCCCAAAAAACCATTCAAAGTATTCAATGGTGCCCTCAAATCATGTGAAATAATAGAAAAAAATGTATCTCTTACTTCATTGAGTTTAGTGAGATGTTGTTCTGATTCTTTAAGTCGTTGATTGATTTGATTAAGTTCATTATTTTGATTTTCCAATTTTGTATTATTGACTCTAATTTCACCTAATCGATGATGAATTTCTTTGAGCATCAAATTAAAATTACGTGTTAGTTTCCCAATTTCATCTTTTGAGTTGTTAATAATTGTAGGTATTTCACCTGAGAAATTGCGGTCAACTGATATTTTGATAGTATCTGAAAGTTTTTCTATTGGTTTTGTGATAATATTGGCTACAAAATAACTCAAAAATATACCTACCAAAATCATACAAATAATAATACTTCCAAACAAACGAAACAAATATCTTTCTATTAAAACTACTTCTTTATTAACCGTAAGCACTAATTTTTCCATCAAATCTGTAGTTTTTTCTGAATACAGTCTTAAATTTCTTTGTAATCCTTTCGCTTTGTCTGTTCCTAATGTTTCTTCAATTTGGATAATTTGGCTCAAGGTACTCTCATATTCTGCTAATATTTTTAATAATTCAACTTGTTCTTTTTCTAATAACCTTGGCGTTGATTTTGCCTCCTCCATTACTGATTGCAAGCGTTGTGCTAACTCATAACAATCTTCTATTTTGAGTTTTGCAGTTTCGCCTACATATAAATTTTTTACTTCAGGGTAAAATTTTTCATGTTTTTTTTCTAATAACTGATAATTATGTATCAATTCTCCTTCGAGTCCAGAATTTGTCCAACCTCTTTGGAGCATTTTTTTAGAAATCTCTTGGAAGGTATTTTCATACGTTTCTACTTGTTGAATAATATGTTTAATATCTTCTTTGATATATTTTTTTTGTGTTTTGATACTTTTTATGCCACTCATATCTAGTAATTTATAGAGTTGGCGTTTGAGTGTATCTAATAGTTTGTGATGTTTATCCAAATAACCACTATTTTTCTTTTGATAAAATTCAGGATTGTTGGCATCATAGTTCAAAAAATCTTGTTCCGCTTTTAGAATACGAAAAGCTTGAATTTGTGAACTCTCTATTTCGCTTGTGATGGTTGCTAATTGTGTAATTTGATGATAAAACCACAAGCTTATAATAGCTACAATGATTGTTAAACTTGTAAATAACAAAAATGTAGCTAAAAAACGAATTCTTAATGATTGAAACATAATTAGCATAAAATAGATTTTAACTTATTAAAATAAGAAAGATAAAAATACAAAAAATAAATTTCTTTTTAAATTTATACGCATTTTAAAATTTATTTTGAGATAATAATTAATAAAAAAACAACATAATAGATTAAAAAATAATAACAATATTAAAAACTACTATTATGAATTGTTCAATTATTTTCTGTTGAAAAACATATTAACGGCAAAAATAGTACTTTTTTTTTATATATCAAATTGAATTTATAAAAAATAAAATTATTCTTTTTATTTTTGTTTTTTTGATGTCAAAAATGAATGTTTTTAGTCATCTTTGTTTTTTTTAAAGGTAAATCATTGATAGTCTTTTTGTTTTTTTTAATAGAATTTTTTTTCTATACACATCGGAAATTGGTTTTGGGATAACCCTTGTCATTCTGACTGAAAGGAGG
>RDZP01000083.1 GCA_004294005.1 Cytophagia bacterium | reverse complement strand
TAAAAACTGTAGTACACACTTTTAGTGTGTCGACACACTAAAAGTGTGTACTACAATTGCTCAATAGAAAAAATCGTATAAAATTTAGTAGAACCATAATGTTTTTGTTGGAAAGCAGAATTAAAGCAGAAGTAGAGCAAATGATATTAAGGTAAAAGTAATTTTTTAGCATTCTTTTTTGTTATACAGACAAATAACGAAACAATATTTTTATGGGTTACAGCAATTATAAAAAAATAGAACAAGTTACCAAAAAATTTGGGCTTAATGCTCAATTTAGAGGTCTTTTTCAAAATTTTCCAACAGTAGAACCAAGTAGTTGGCTGTTAGAAACGCTTGAAAAAGCAAAAATGTTTCCACTTCGTAATGAAAAAGTAAAGTCGGAACGTATAGTTTCACCTATTTTGGTCGAACTTGCCCAAAGTTATCAAGAAAATATTACCCTATTTTCAGGGGAGGATTTAGTTGTAGACGTTGATAAAGATTTATCAGGCGAATGTGATTTCTTCTTTATTCTTGAACCGTATAAGCCCTACTTAGAAAGTCCTATTATTTCGCTTGTTGAGGCAAAAGATGAAGATATGGATTATGGCATTGCTCAATGTGCTGCTCAACTCTATGGTGTAAAATTATTTAATGAAATGGAAGGTAAAAATTTTCCTATTTTATATGGTTGTGCGACTGATGGCGTAGAGTGGAAGTTTTTAAGATTTGAAAACAATGTTTTTTATATTGATAATCAAGTTTATACAGATTTAAAACAGATTTTAGGCGTTTTTCATTATATTATTGAAAGTTATTTAAAGTAAAAATAGTTTTTATTCATTTTTGTAATTTTCGCCATTGCTTTTAGTACACAAACAACGGCGAAAAATATTTTTTTTTCAAAATGCAAAATAAAAAAAATAATAAATTAAAATCATTTCAATAAAAAGATGAGAATACACTTTGTTTGTCTGTTGTTTTTATTCGGATTTTTATCTTGTCAATCTAATAATACAAAATATAATTTGGATAAGCTAAATTTTGTATTACAAAAAGCAATAACTGTTCAGGAAGGATTGTACTGGCAAACTTATGACAAAAAATTATATAAATGGAATAAAAATGATTCAATTAATCATTTTAGGCTATTTTCCATGTTACAAACTATAGAAACTATTAAAGATAGTATTAGTATAATAACAAAAAATAATAATCAATCACTACTAAAAAAAGTAAAGTTAGTTTTGAATGATATTGATAGATTTTTTTTGTTTAAAATAGATAAAAATGAGATTGTAGTAATAGAGAAAAAATTACAGAATGACGATAAAATCTTTATTATGACATTCTTGAATAATCTTAAATATAAATTGATTGAATATTTTCAAGAAAAATTAAATATAAATAAAGAAACACTTGAAGGTCACCATAGACTAAGGAGATTTTTGGTTATTAACAATGATTTTAATCTTTTTTTGAAAAAAGGTCAAGAATATGAGTGGAAAATAGATAGTTATAGAGAGTATATTTCCACCAATTATATTAGTATTACTATTAATGATAAATATTTTCCAATAGGTATGCCACAAGGTATCCCTTTTTTTTACATCATTCCAGATTCTGCGGGTTTAAAAGAAATGAAATTTAAAATAAAACTAAAACATAGACAAAAAGATACCACATACATAATTAAACAAAAATACTATGTTACAAATTAATAATTATATTTTTTTTTGTCTATGTTTGCTTTGCTCTTGTAATTTTATTTATCAAGACGAAAAAGACAAAATATTCTATCAAATCAATCAAAATTTAGAAAATTCTTGCAATATACTCGAGGGTAAATTAAAAAATCTTACTAAAGAATTAGATACACTTGTATCTATCAGAGGAAATAGCAGTTTTGATATTTTGATGAGAACTAACAGACACGAATATTATAAATATCTAAATGAAATTATAAATGAAATTAAATTAGTCAAAAAACAACTAAGAAATACACAAAAAACAGCCCTAAGTTTATTAGAGGAAAATAAAAGAGGTAAAAAGTTGCTTGATAAAATATATAATTATTTAAAAGAAATTGATAATCATGCCTATTTTTATAAAAATAATTCTATTTTATTGTCATTGATAAATGAAAAAGAGGATTATATCAAAAATCAATTTGGCAATACTTCTACAGGAGAAAGTGCGGCTTTATTAACAGCAATACAATTTACTTTATTGGATATTTTTGTACTTAGAACAGAATATGATGAACAACAATCTGAAAATATGGGTTCATGTTTTGTTATAAGTGAACCTATTTTATTGATGCCACAAGTTATTCGTAAAGGTAAGATTGTTAGACCTATTTTGTTTATAGGTTTTCAAAATCGAGCAAGAAATATGAAATCAAATATTGGTCGAATTATTGACAATAATAAAATTATATTTCGTCCAGAAAAGGAAGGAAGGTTTGAAGTAAATATCATAGATGAAAGAAAATATCAAAATAATACTCATATTTATTATGTCTTGCCAAATGATAGAGAACAAAAAAACTCCAAAGAGTATCTAAAAAAATAAAAAAATGAAATATGATTTACAAGGTTAGATTTTTTGGATAGATTTCAATATAGTTTTAGATACTTCAATTCTAAAATAGATTTTTATTTTTCGCCGTTGCTTTTAGTACACAGACAACGGCAAAAATATTCTTTTCTAAATTAAAAAAGGTAAATAAATTGATTATCAAGCAATTAAACAACTGCTTTTAGACTTAAATCTAAACTTTTGACGGCGTGTGTCAAAGCACCTACAGAAATAAAATCGACACCCGTTTCAGCAATACCAATAATTGTATCTTCTGTAATACCACCCGATGCTTCGGTTTGTGCCTGATTGCCAATCAATTTTACGGCTTCTTTCATGGTTGCAACTGACATATTATCCAACATAATTACATCAACACCACCCACCGATAAAGCTTCTTTTACTTCATCAATATTGCGTGTTTCGACTTCAATGCGTAGTTTTTTATTGATATTTTGTAAATATTTTTGTGTGTTTTGAACTGCTTTTGTGATGCCACCTGCATAATCGATATGATTGTCTTTCAACATCACCATATCAAACAATCCAAATCTATGATTAGTGCCTCCACCAATCAAAACCGCCCATTTTTCTATCATTCTAAAATTAGGTGTTGTTTTGCGTGTATCCAAAAGGCGTGCTTTTGTGTGTGCAATCATCTGCGTAAAATGATTTGTTTTAGTGGCGATAGCACTCATTCTTTGCATACAATTCAAAACCAATCTTTCACCTTGCAACAAAATTTGGGCGTGTGCTTTTACTCTAAATGCTTCTTCACCTTTTTGTACTTTCTCACCATCTTTTTTAAAAATTTCAAATGAACAATCAGGTTCAAGATGTTTGAATATTTTTTGGGCTAAATCTACTCCTGCCAAAATTCCGTTATCTTTTATCAAAAGTTTTGCCGTAGAAATTGCTTCTTTTGGAACAGAGGAAAGCGTCGAGAAATCACCTTCTCCAATATCTTCTGCCAAAGCACTGACAATAAATTGCTCTAAATTTTTGTCTGTTAAATATTGATATGCCATTTTTTTTGAATTTTTTTTTGAATAAATGTTTTAAATTATAGGAAAAAAAAGAATTACTTTAGTCCTCGCTTGTGTCCCACAAGCGAATGTTATAACAAATAATATTATCATCAAAGATTGCTTGTGGGACACAAGCAAGGGCGAATTTGCTAATTATCATCTTGTGTAAGCGTCCACGCTTGCACAAAATTATTTTTAACTAAATAATAAATTTTATTGACAACACCTAAATAGATATTTATTTTTAATGATTTTATGACGCAAAAATAGATAAAATACGTTGATTTTCTTCTAATTTTATTTGAAATAAAAGATATTTTTCGGGTAATAAATCTAAAAACTTTGTTCCCCATTCTACCATACATAATTGATTACTGAATAGATATTCTTCATATCCAATATCAAATAATTCATTTTCATCATTGATTCTATAACAATCAATATGAAAAATTTTTTGTTTTTGATTGATTTTATACTCATTTATCAAAGAAAAACTTGGACTTTGCACGGTATCTATTACCCCAAATTGCTTACAAATTTCTTTAATGAGTGTTGTTTTTCCTGCACCTAATGTGCCTTCCCATATCCAAACAAGTGGTAAATTTTTTGTTTTTTCTATAATTTCTTTGGCAATATTTGGAATATTTTTTAAATCATTCCAAGATAATTGTATGATTTCTATCATTTTTTTTCTTAATTTTTATTTTAATTATTGAGGTGTTTTTGGTGCAAGCGTGGATGCTTGCACCAATTTTTATCTTGTGCAAGCGTCCACGCTTGCACAAAATTAAACAATAATTTTTGTTGATAATAGCTAAATAATTACAATTATTCTTCAATTAAAATATTCAATTCAAAATTAAAAGGCGATAAATTGGCTTGTATTTCTTGAATAAAATTAGGATTATTGATATAAAAATTCAAAAAATTATCATATCTTTCTTGCAAAACTCCGTTAGGAAATAATTTTTCTTTGATAGAAAAAATTTGTTTGAGTGCAGTTTCGGCTTTTGTTTCTGCAGTTTTTTGCAATTTTTTTTCAATATTTTCAAGACTTTTTAATACTTTATGTTCTTCTGCACCAATCCAATCGACCAAACCTTTGTCTAAATTTTCGGTTTTTTGTTTGATAATCGTAAAAATTTCTTTTGTTTTTGATGTTTCTTCGTTCAAAACTATATTATCAGCATCATTTTTTAGAAGATACATTTTCTTTAAATTTGTTTCATTTTCAAACCAATTTTCCCAATCAAAATCAAATTTATTTATTTTTTTTGCTTGTGATGACGAAATATAAAGTACAAAATTTCTTGGCATCAATATCGGAAAATCTACCTGATAGGCTTCAAAACATTCTTTTAATTGAAACCAATATGCCAATTCACCAGGTCCGCCAATGTATGCCAAATTAGGTAAAATAAACTCTTGATAAACACCTCTTAATACTACATTGGGACTAAATTTTTCGGGAAAATGATTGATTTCTTCTATCATTTTTTCTTTTGAAAATGTAATATTTGTATTTAAAATTTCAAAATTATTTTCATTTTCAATAATTCTTTCTCTTTGTTGATTATCCAAATAAAACAAATTTATTGCTCTTGGATTGATTTGAGTTTTATAATATTTTGATAAATCTTCGGTTGTTTTTTGAACAATTTTAAAAGATTTTTGTGTCAAAACTTCATCTTTAATGATTGGAATAAATGATTTTTTGAGTGCAATATCATCAGCATCAATACAAATTAAATCTGTATTTTTGAATAATTCTGTTACTAATAATCTTGTAGATTGACTTAAATTAAGGGTATCTTTATAAAAATTCTCAATCCAACTCGTTGGAAAATCAGGAATTTGCGTTAATAATTCTTTCAAATTATGCAATAAAAATCGCCCAACCGCTCCTTTTTGTTCACTTTGCCATTCAATTTTTTTACCAAACAAATGAAAATGATTGACTTCTGCAAAATCATGGTCTTCAGAAGCCAGCCAATAAACAGGTACAAATTGATATTGAGGATATTTTTCTTTGAGTTGTTTTGCTAAATTGATAACAGTAATAATTTTGTAAATAAAATAAAGCGGTCCTGTTGCCAAACATAGTTGATGCCCCGTTGTAACCGTAAAAGTATTTTCATTTTGCAACGAAAATACAACTTTTGGCGTTTCTATTCCTATATTTTTATATTGATTATCAAGTGATTCGACCAAAATAGTTCGCTGTGCAGTACTAAATTTTTCTTTAATTTTGATTTGTTTTTCAAAATTTTCTATTGTAGGAAAATAGTTATAAAAAGGTTTTAATTGTTCATTTTTTTGAATATAATCCAAAAAAATGGCAGAGAATTGATGGCTTTTATCAAAGCCAATAGTATGATGTTGCATATAAAAAAAGGATAGAAATTAGCACAAAGATTGAACATTTTTCACTTCGTTTTAATTCAATTCATAGCGTTAAAAGCGTGTTAAAACCTATTTGTATTTTTTGATTTTATTGAAGATATAGAACGGACTTTAGCCTTTTCTCATCAATAGGCTAAAGCCTTTTGTTATATTATATTGATTGATTATTTTGAAAATAAATTGTACTTTAAAATACAATAAATTGCTCTAAATCCATCTTTCCAATTTATTTTTTTACCTTCTTGATAAGTGCGTCCATAATAAGAAATGCCTACTTCGTAGATTCTCACGTTTTTAATTCGGGCAATTTTAGCGGTAATTTCGGGTTCAAAGCCAAATCTTTTTTCTTTTAGATTTACTTTTTGTATCATTTCAGTAGGAAACATTTTGTAACAAGTTTCCATATCTGTCAAATTCAAATCACTAAATAAATTAGACAAAAAAGTCAAAAATTTGTTACCAATCGTATGCCAAAAAAACAAAATTCGGTGTGGTTTTCCACCTATAAATCTCGAACCATACACTACATCAGCAAAATCATTGATAATAGGTTTGAGCAATAAATTGTATTCTTCAGGGTCATATTCCAAATCTGCATCTTGAATAATCAAAAATTCACCTGTTGCTTTTGTGATACCTGTATGCAATGCGGCACCTTTTCCTTTGTTTTTTTCGTGTTTAAAATATTGAATATTAAGTTCAGGGTTTTGGTTTTGATAACTTTGTATCGCTTCTTCTGTATCATCTTTTGAAAAATCATTGATGATAATTATTTCTTTTTCAATATTTTGTAATAATTGAACTGCTTTTATTTTGTTTAATATCAAATGTATTGTTTTTCCTTCGTTGTATGCAGGAATGACAATAGATAATTTTTTTATTTCCATTTTATAAATTTTGACAAATAATTTTTGTTGCTTCTAACAAACTATTTACTTGATAATCAACAATTTCAGAAGGTTTTTCTTCGCCTGCTTTTGTTCCTATCACTTGTATTGTTTTTACACCTACTTTTTTTCCTGCTTCTATATCTCTACGACTATCACCTACTATCCACGAATTTTTGGTATCAATTTTATATTTTGCGATGGCTTTTTCTAATAATAAACTATCAGGTTTTCGGCTCAATGATTCAGAAGTATATTTTGGGTGATGTGGTGCAAAATAATGGTCATCAATCAAAAAATTACATTGCTCTTGTAAATATTGCCAACATTTTTGCACATCTTTGTCTGTATAAATTCCTTTGGCAATTCCTGATTGATTGGTAATGACAACCAATAAAAAACTATTTTTTTTAAGTATTTCTATTGCCTCAATTACGCCATCTAAAATTTGAAAATCATCAATTTTGTAGACGTAATCTACTTTATCTTTGTTCAGAACGCCATCTCTGTCTAAAAAAACGGCTTTGTTAGTAAAAAGCATCTTCTATATGTAAATATTGGGTTGTATTTTTTTCTTTAATAATAGCAATAATATCAAAACGAATATTTCCTAACCAATTGTAACTAAAAATATAATGTTCTGCTACTTCTTTAATATTTTCTTGTTTTTTGAGATTTACTGCTTGCTCAGGAAATCCAAAAGTTGTATTTTGTCTTAATTTTACTTCTATAAATACCAAACAATTATCTTTTATGGCGATAATATCAATTTCTTTTTTTCCTAATTTAAAACCTCTATTGACGATTTGATATTGTTTATTTTGTAAAAAAGCAGTTGCTAAATCTTCTCCAACATTACCTTTTTTACGTTTATTTTCCATTGTTAATTTGGATTTTTTTTTGCAAAGGTATAAAAAATAAGTTTATTTATCGATATTTATTTTTGAATAAAAGAAGCGTTTAATTTGTATTTTTCTGAGGCTGATACATTAGATTGATAATCTTTTGAGTAGATTGTTAAATAGTCAAAAAATTCTAATTTTTCTGCTTTACTTAATTTATATTTTGTTTTTATAGGTTCTAACGAATAAACGATATAGATTAATTTGCCTTTTTCATCAAAATATAAAACATAATCCAACTCAAACCTTTTTTTTGCAAATTTTTTTTCATCAAGAAATTGTTTTAGTCCACTAAAAAAATCGATATAAATCTTTCTGTGGTATTTTTTTTGTTCTTCAAAACTATTTCCAAAGATAAATTTATCAGGTTTTTCTGGGACAGAATGGGTTTGTATAGATTGAAATGGTGATAATAATTTTTCAAGCATTATGGTGTCTTTTTCAGCTTCTGGAAATGAATATATTTTTTGTGCAAAATTTATTTTTGGTAGCACAAATATTAAAATTAAGAATAAAGTTATTTTTTTCATACGTTTTTTTTTGCAAAGGTATAAAAAAAAGATAGTATGTAAAAACAAAAACAAAAATATTTTTGTATCTTTGCGAAATAAAAACAGAACAGATGAATTTAGAAATACGTTATTTTTTTATAACAGACCTTGACAAATTACCAATAGCGTTTTATAAAAAGTAGTATTAATAAAAAATCAAAAATGCAAGCAAATCAAATATTGGTTTGTTTGGGTTTTGTGATAAATTCTTTGATTATTGAAAAATAATTTTATTATTTTCTATTATAAAAAATGAGTAATCCAATCGATATAGAATTAGAAAAACTTGCTCAATTACAAGAAGAATTAGCAAAAAAAGTTATACTTCCCGCACCCGAACAAGAAATGTATTTGCCACAACAAAATGATATTTTGCTTACATTGGATATACAATATGTAGAAGAAAAAGCATTTGTGGCAGGTGATTGGCAGTATCTCAACGGGCAACACATTACCACACAAGTGGATATATGCAAAGTTGGGCTTGCGTATTTTCCTGCTTATTTTTGTTTTAGAGAAGGGCCTCCATTGTTAGAATTTTTACAAAAAGCAATACAAGCGGGACTTCCCACGCCTAATGTAATTATTGTAGATGGACACGGACAAGCACATCCACGTAAGTTTGGCGTTGCTTCTTGGCTGGGCGTTTATAGTGATTTACCTTGTGTCGGTTGCGCCAAAGATACTTTGGTTTGGTATCAAAAAGAGCTATTATCCAACGAAAAAAATAGCATTGTTCCTATCAAATTGCCCAATGAAACTGAAATAATAGGTTATGCGTTGAGAAGTCAAACCAATGTGAAACCTATTTTTGTGAGCAATGCACACAAAATAAGCCTTGCCCAAAGTTTGACTATTATTCAAAATGTAATAGGACAATATCGCATTCCTTTGCCACTTCGCAGAGCAGATTTTGCGTGTAGACGAGCCTCTCAAACAGGAAAATCAGACAAAGAATGGAAGTTTTTGTTTGATTGAGTAATGTATTTTATTTAGTTTATCTTTGCTCAAAAATAAAATTCAAAACAAAAAATAATGTTTTATTTTTATTTATCCCAAAAAAATAATTAGATTTGCAAATCAAAAGCAATCTTTAAATTATTGATAATACAATGTTTCAAATACAAATAAAAAATCAAAATCTTCATTTTGAAAATTCAGAAAAAGGTTTTACAATCAATCAAAAATTAGTAAATCTTGATATTTTTGAACTTCAGCAAAAGAATAGTTATCATATTTTGCACGAAAATCAATCTTATTTAGTTGATGTTTTGAAAGCTGATTATACTGAAAAGAATTTTTTAGTAAAAATAAATGGCAATGTTTATGAAATTAATGCAAAAAATAATTTAGATTTATTGTTATCAAAAATGGGTATGGATAAAATCACTCATAATAAAACTGAAAATTTGAAAGCACCAATGCCCGGTTTGATTGTCGAAGTAAAAGTAAGTGAAGGACAAAGTGTAAAGAAAGGAGAGCCTATTTTAGTATTGGAAGCAATGAAAATGGAAAATATTTTGAAAGCACCTAATGATGTAACTATCAAAAATATCAAAATAAAAAAAGGTGAAAATGTAGAAAAAAATCAAATTCTCATCGAGTTTTAAATCAATATTTATTCATTGATAGATTGATTATCCAATAATTATTAAAAATATTAAAAAAAAAATAATCTTTATTCTTATTTGTAAAATTACTTTTTTACATTTGCATAAAATTTAGAACGTAAATTATAAAAATAAACAGTCTTTTTAACTTATGAAAGCAACCGATATTCAAAGTTTGTTAGATTTTATTTCAAAAGCAGGTCTTGATGAAGTAAGTATTGAAACCGAAAATCTAAAATTAAGTGTGAAACGTTATTCTCAAATTTCAAGTGTTGCACAAACCAATGTAGTTGCCTCTAATTTTGTTGCTACACCACAATTACCTCAAGTCAGTACGCCTGTCGTGTCATCTACTGAAAAAATAGAAGCACCTAAAGAAGTAAAATTAGACACAAGCAATTTATTGACCATCAAATCTCCAATGATTGGTACATTTTATCGTACTGCTACGCCTGATTCTCCACCTTTCGTTAATATAGGTGATGACGTAAAAATAGGGCAAGTAGTTTGTATTATTGAAGCAATGAAATTATTTAATGAAATTGAGTCAGAAATTTCAGGTAAAATTGTAAAAATATTGGTAGAAAACGCTACACCTGTTGAATATGACCAACCTTTGTTTTTAGTCGAACCTAAATAATTGTCAATCATTAATTGATTAAAGGCTAATGAATTAATTTTCTTTTTTGAAAAATAATTTGGAATTAAAATATTAGCATTAAAAATTAAAAACAAAAACTTATGTTTAAAAAAATATTGATTGCCAACAGAGGCGAAATTGCATTGCGTATTATTCGTACTTGTAAAGAAATGGGTATCAAAACTGTAGCAGTTTATTCAACAGCCGATAGAGATAGTTTGCACGTTAGATTTGCAGATGAAGCCGTTTGTATTGGTAAACCTGCAAGTAAAGATTCTTATTTGAATATCCCTCATATTATTGCTGCGGCTGAAATCACTAATGCAGATGCCATTCATCCTGGTTATGGTTTTTTGTCTGAAAATTCTAAATTTTCTGCTATTTGCCAACAAAATGGTTTCAAGTTTATTGGTGCTACGCCTGAACAAATAGACCAAATGGGTGATAAAGCTACTGCAAAAGATACAATGAAAAAAGCGGGAGTGCCTATCATTCCTGGTTCTGATGGATTGTTAGAATCGGTAGAAGAAGGTAAAAAAATTGCTAAAGAAATTGAATACCCTGTCATTATAAAAGCAACTGCAGGTGGTGGTGGGCGTGGTATGCGCATCATCAAATCAGAAGAAGATTTTGAAAAGGCTTGGAATGAAGCAAAACAAGAATCAGGTGCTGCTTTTGGAAATGATGGCTTGTATTTAGAAAAATTTGTAGTAGAGCCAAGACATATTGAGATTCAAATTGCAGGCGACCAATTTGGTACAGTTTGCCACTTATCTGAAAGAGATTGTAGTATTCAAAGAAGGCATCAAAAATTGGTAGAAGAAACACCTTCACCTATTATGACTCCTGAATTACGTAAAGCAATGGGTGAAGCAGCCATCAAAGCAGCTTCTTCTATTAAATATGAAGGCGTTGGCACTGTAGAATTTTTGGTTGATAAGTATGGTAAATTTTATTTTATGGAAATGAATACGCGTATTCAGGTAGAACATCCTATTACAGAAGAAGTTACGACTTTTGATTTGATTAAAGAGCAAATTAAAATTGCAGCAGGAATCGCTATTTCAGGTAAAAACTATGAACCACAATTGCACGCTATCGAGTGTCGTATTAATGCCGAAGACCCTAAAAATGGTTTCCGTCCAAGTCCGGGAAAGATTACAAATTTACATATTCCGGGCGGTCATGGTATTAGAGTTGATAGCCATATTTATGCAGGTTATACGATTCCGCCTAATTATGACTCGATGGTGGCTAAGTTGATAGTAAGTGCTCAAACAAGAGAAGAGGCAATTATCAGAATGAAACGTGCTTTACAAGAGTTTGTGATTGAGGGTGTAAAAACTACAATTCCTTTTCATCTTAAATTGATGGATAATCCAAAATTTAGAGAAGGCGATTTTACAACTAAATTTTTAGAAGATTTTGATTTTTCTGATTTAGACTAACATAAAAAAGGATATTATTTTTGAGAATATTTTTGTAAGCCTATATAAAGATGAAAATAGTCAAAAATTTTGCTGAGTTAGTGTAAATACATTTATATAAAATAAAAGAGGTTCAAAATTATCTTTTGAACCTCTTTTATAATTTGTCTTTTTTCTTATTTTTTGATAATTCTAACCCCTTCTTTCATTCCTTCGATATGAATTAGATATTGTCCATCTGACAATTCTTTCACATTAAAAGAAGTTTCAACGCCTTCATTACTATCTCTAAAAACTTGATTTTTGATGACTTTTCCTTGTAAGTCATACAAAGTTACTTTTGTTCCTACCTTTCCTTTCAAAGAAATAACATTGATTATGTCTGTTGTTGGATTAGGATAAATACTAATACCTTGTGCTTTTAAACTTTCTAAAGAGTTAGGGTCGATAACGAAATCATTGGCACTTACCGCAGTTCCATTGGCGGTTGTTACTCTTACTTTTCCAGTGGTTGCACTTGTTGGTACGGTAGCAGTGATAGAAGTTGCACTTACGACATTAAAAGTTGTAGCATTTACATTGTTAAAAGATACAACAGTTGCACCTGTAAAATTAGTTCCTGTGATGGTT
>RDZP01000082.1 GCA_004294005.1 Cytophagia bacterium | reverse complement strand
TTTCATATTTTCCTAAGTGTTCATTTTTGAGGTATTGAATATTTTTGATGCGTTTTTCGTCTTTTAAATCTAACAAAGTATTCAAAAAATCGATTAAAATATCTTTATTAACTTCCTTACCAAAGATTTTTTTGAAACCAAAATCAGTATAAGGATTGATAAAATAATAAGGTTTTGCCATTTTATTGGATTGATTTTTTTGCAAAAATATATATATTTTTGAAGAAAAAAAATAAATAGATTTTTTTATTTTTGGCAACTTTTGTATTTACACAAAAACTTTATACCAATATTTTTTTTCAAAAGTTCAATAAAACTTATCATAAAAGCTAAAAAATAATAACAAACAATCATTCATTGTAATTTTTTTTCATAAATTATTACCTATCAAAAAACAAGCACGTAAAAAAAATTGTTACAATTAAAAACATAGTTGTTATTAGTTATTCCCTATTATGAAAAAAATATTTTTTGCTCTTTTTTTATCTATTCTTTTTTTGTCTTCGTGTGAAGATGTTATTGACGTAAATTTAAAACAAGGAGAAGCACAATTAGCCGTAGATGCTTTTTTAAACAATTTGGACGGCAATCAAACCATTCGTTTGACGATAACCTCTGCTTATCTTGATAATTCGCCTGCAAAACCTGCGACAGGTGCTACTGTAAGAGTAACCGACCAAGCAGGCAATGTTTATAATTTTGCGGACAATGACAATTCAGGAAAATATATTTGGACTCCAACAGGCAACCAAAAAATTGGCGCAGTAGATGATGTGTTCACTTTAAACATTAGTTATGGCGGAGAAAATTACAATGCTGTTTCAAGAATGAAAAGAGTGCCTTTGATTGATTCTTTACAAGTTGAATTTAGAGACAGAGATATTTCGGGTATCAAGGGACATTTTGCAGAGTTATATGCAAGAGATTTGATAGGTAGAGGAGATTGTTATTGGATAAAAGGTTTCAAAAATGGTAAATTCAATGATAGACCTACCGCAATCACCACTGCCTATGACGCTACTTTTGACCCAAGTGGAGGCATAGACGGTTTTACTTTTATTCGTCCTTTGCGTAGAAATTCTTTTGATTTTGTCGATAATGCTAATCGTACAGGTGATGAAAGATTACCACCCCTCAATAAAGGTGATGTAATATCAGCAGAAATTCATTCTATCAATGAAAATACGTATGATTTTTTGAAAGCAGTAAGTGACCAACTACAAAATGGTGGATTATTTGCAAGACCACCTTCTAATGTTCCTTCTAATATTTTGAATACAAACAGTAATTCGAAAACGAAAGCCGTTGGTTTTTTTAATGTAGCTGCCGTAAGCAAAGTTACAAAAACTGCTAACTAATCTATCTTTTTGAGTGTATTTTTTATTTTTAATTACCAGCAAAACCCATAAAATGATTGTAAATTTTATAGGTCTTCAACCTATTTATATATGTGTATGCGATTATTGTTAGTTATTTTTTATTTTTCTATTGATTTATTGTTAGCACAATCATTATCTTTTGGTGGATTGTATGGGGCAGGTGCAAAAAAAATGGTTGTAGATAGCAAAGGTAATTCTTATTTTACAGGTTTTATGACTGAGGAAATAAAATTAGGAGCAACATTATTAAAAGAAAGAGATGGGAAATATTTTTTAGCAAAAATTGATACAAAAGGGGAAGTTCAATGGGCAAAATCTATTCAAGTACCTATTCAAGATATGATTATTTTGGGTGATACAAATATTGTGATTGCAGGACAATTCAAGGAAAGTTTTTTGATTGATAACCAAGAATTAACACCTAAAAGTAACTTTGATGTTTTTTTATTGTCTTTGAATGAAAATGGAAATTTGAGATGGCAACAACAAATCAATGGTAATGCAGAAACATTAGTTAAATCTATCACTGCAGATAGCAAAGGTAATATTTATATGTCAGGGAATTTTACAGGTAATACTAAATTTTCTAAATACATTTTACAACCTACACAAGCAAAAAGTATCTATATCACCAAATATAACGCCAACGGAGAATTTGATTGGGTAAGGCAAGCATCAGGAGGAACAAATCTTTTGACAGGTATTCATGTTTGGAAAATAGTTGCGGACAAAGCTGATAATATTATCATTGTAGGTACAATTACGGGACAAGGTACATTTGGTAAAAAAACTTTGACAAGTAGTTATGAACTTTTTTATGGTGAAGGTTGGGTATATAATGCTGATATTTTTGCAGCACAATATTCGAGTGAGGGCAATGTAAGTTGGGTAAAAAATATGGGAACCAATGCAGATGTAACAGACATTATTACAGATGAAAACAACAACATCTATTTAACAGGTTTTATTAGAGGAAGCCAAAATTTATCCAATAAAACAAAATTTGGATTGTCAATATTTGGGAAAGTAACCATCAAAATAAATCCTACAACGCCTTCGCAAGCATTAGAAACGGCTTTTTTTGCTAAATACTCGAGTGCAGGTAATATTATTTGGGCAAAAACTATCAAAGGACGTGGCACAAGCAGAGGAACAAAAATTTTATACCATAGTTCAACCAATAAGATTTGGCTTTGTGGTTTTTTTAAAGACATTCTAAAAGAAAACCAAACTATTTTGAGAACAGACACACAAAAAGCAGACATTTTTTGGGCTTTGATAGATAATAATGGAAAAATAGAAAATTTGGCGCAAGGACAAGGTGAAGAAACAGAAGAAATTGCTGATGCTTTTATCAATGCTGACAATGAATTATTTATTGTTGGAAGATTCAAAAAAACATTATCCATTTATGATTTTATATTACAAGCAGATGGCAATAGCACCAATGGTTTTTGGGCAAAAATCAAAGTAAAATAATTTTTTTTTAGCATTATATCGATAATTTTCTATGTTGTTTGTAATATTTTAGTTAAAATTATCGTTCTTAAAAGTAATAAAGTGTTATTTATAAAAAATATTGCCTTGAAAAAATTAGTATTTATCGTATTTTTGTGTCATTTTGTTGGTTTTTTATTTGCACAAGACCCTCATTTTTCACAATCTTATGCTTCACCTATGTATCTTAATCCTGCTTTGACAGGTACTACCTTAGAAGGACGATTTACATTCAATTATAGAACGCAATTTCCACGTTTGCCCGGTGAATTTGTAACTACACAAATTGGTTATGAACATTATTTAAGTAAAATAAGAAGTGGTATTGGTATTTCTGTGTTGACAGACAAAGCAGGTTCAGCAGGTTTTAAATCTACATCAGTGATGGCTTCTTATGCGTATAATCTTTTTTTGAACAAAGAGTCAGGCTTGCGAGGAGGTATGCAAGTAGGTGTTGGGCAAAGAAGTATGGATAATTTTAAGTTATTATTTGGCGACCAAATTACACCTTTGGGTGCTACTAATAGTGTGTCTGCGGAGTTAGGTTTGCCTAATCTAACACTTAATTATGTAGATGTAAATGCAGGTTTGGCTTATTATACTTCTGATTTTTGGATAGGTGTGAGCGGACATCATCTCAACGAACCTAATTTTAATTTTATTGCTCAAAAACCTGAAAAATTACCTATGCGTATTAGCGTGCAAGCAGGACTTTCATTCAGAAAATATGAAGTAAAAAAAGACAAAAGAGAAGAAGCAACAGCAGCTTTTACACCAATGATTTATTATAGTCGACAGGGCATTTATCAACAATTAGATATTGGTGCTAATTTGTATCGTTATCCAATTTTATTAGGATTTTTTTATAGAGCGGTGCCAATTATAAACAATTATTATGGTGCATTAGTAACACAAACAGGTTTTACTTATAATACAATGACATTTTTGTATAGCTTTGATATGGGTATTGGTCAGTTTGCCAGAAATACAGGCGGAGCGCATGAAATTTCTGTGTTATTTCGTACAAGTCAATCTAAACAAATCAAAAGAAAATACAAAAGAAAAGGAAGCAATTATGTTGCCTTTCCTTCGATGTTAGGCAATGTTTGGTAATTGATTAAAAACAAAATATTCTACACACAAAACCATTCAAGAATTATGTTAAAAACAATTTTATTATTATTTTTTTTATTGTTTTTTCAAGCGTATCTTTTTAGCCAAATCGTGGAAGCAGATAGCCTCAAAAATGTATTAAAGCAAAAAATATCACCCAAAGATGAAATCAATACATTATTACAATTATCTACTTTTTATATCAATAAAGATTATAACATGAGTTATGAATATCTCAATAAAGCCACAGACAAAGCCAATCAAATTAACGATAAGTATTTACAGAATTTTTGTAAAATTGGTTTAGCGAATATATACAGATTCATTACTAAAAATGAAGAAGCAATTAGATTAACGAAAGAAGCCTTAGAATATGGCTATAAATATAACCAAGATAAACTAATTTTAGAAAGTTTGAAAACATTGGGTATGATTTATATGAATATGGAATATAAAAGTTTGGCACTCAAATTTTTTTTAGAAATATTAGAATATTCTGATGATGAGCAATTTATATCAAATTCAGGAGCAAGACAATGGGTAGCGGCTATGTATGCAGACCAAAAAGAATATGAAAAAGCACTTTTTTATCTCCAAAAAGATTTAGAAATAAAAAAAATAAATAAAAAAGTAGAAACCGCAGGTACTTTGAGCGAAATAGGCAATGTTTATTATAGGCAAAAAAAATACGAGGAAGCATTACAATATTATATAAAAGGATATGAAGAAGGAAAAAAAATAAAAAATATTTATACAATTACTTACACTTCTAATAATATTGGATTGGTTAAATTCAGACAAAAAAAATACGAAGAAGCCGTTTTTTATTTTAATGAAGCAATAGAATATGGAGAAAAATGTAAAAATGATAAGCATATAAGCAATACTTTGAGTAATCTTACACAATTATACCAAGAAAAAAAAGAATATAAAACTGCCATAGAATTTGGAGAAAAATCGTTTTTGATTGCAAAAAGAATAAATGATATGGTCTTAATTCTTGAAACTTCAAATGTTTTGGCGAATATCTATCAATCTATCAATGATAATGAAAAACGAAATTTTTATTTAGAACAAAAGTTTATTTATCAAGATAGTATGCTCTTATCAAAACAACAAAGGGAAGTTTTTACAATAGAGTTGCATCAAAAAATGATTAAAAAAAATAAAGAAGTTAAAAAACTTGCTGAAGAAAAAAACTTGCTCTATTTTTACTTTATCATAACAATAGTCGCATTTTTTGCATTGATTGTCATTGCTTATTTGTTGTTCAAAAGAAATAAATTAAAACAAGAAATTATTTATCAACACGAAAAAATTGTCAGTGATTTAGAAGAAAAAAGACAATTAGAAAAAAAAATAAATCTATTAGAACAAGCAAGATTGCAAGAGAAAACAGAAATGCAGGCACGTCAATTATCAGGACAAGCAACACTTTTGATGCAAAAAAATGAATGGTTAGTCAGTATCGAAAATCAGTTTAAAATCATTCAAGATTCGTTAGGAAGTGAACAAAAAAGAGCAATGAAAAAAATATTTGTAGAAATGAAAGAAATTATCAATCTTGAAAACTATTGGGAAAATTATAAAAAACAATTTGAGCAAGTTCACCCTACTTTTTTTATCAATATTCAAAAAAGATTTCCAAAAACAACTTCCAATGATTTGAAAATGTGTGTCTATTTAAGAATGAATTTATCAAGCAAAGAAATTGCACAAATGTTGAATATTACAGATGGAAGTTTGAAAGTTAATTTGAATAGATTAAAGAAAAAATTAGATCTCGACGAAACACAAAATTTAAGAGAATTTATAAGAGAGTTTTAGCAATTTCCTTTGCCTTTTTTTTGTTTATCAATCGTTTGCAATAGCCTTTAAACACAAAATAGGATAAAAACAAGATTTACTAAAAAAAGTAAAAATATATAAAATCTTAGAAAAGTTATATTTTTTTTCATTAAATATTTGGAAATAAAGAAATTATACTTTACTTTTGAACATTATTTAAAAAAATTAAATCTAAAATAAATCTAATTTTATATATCAATTTACTCAAAAAACGTTTGCGTAACTTGTAAAAGTCCTAAATTATGGAAGAATATAATCAAATTATTGAATCAATTAATGTAAAATTTTTGAAAGCAAAGAATATAAAAATTTTACAATCTATTCAAGTAAAAAATTATTACAATGTTGAAAATTTTTTATTTTTGTTGCATCACAGCGAACTCTCTTTTGGAGATGGTACAAAAAAAGTAGAAAAAGGCGATTTATTGTTTGTACCCGGTAGCCGTCCTGCAAGTGTATGGTTTGGAAATGTGAGTCAGGCACGCCTCATCAAAAATGAAGAGTTTATTAGTCACAGAGAAAGGTATTTTGATACTAATACAGATATAAATTTAGTTGGAAAACTTGAAAATTCTTGTAGTTATTTAGCCTTCGAATCCAAAGTTTTTGATTCGATTAACTTTTTTTCTTCTTTGGATATTCCTCCTTTTATTATCAGAGAACAACCTGCATTGGCACGATTAGTGAAAGAAATTATCATCGAAAATATGAGCAATACGCCTGGAAAAGAAAGAATCATCGAACTCAAAACCGAGCAGATTGTTATCGAGATTATTAGATATTTATTAAAAGAAGGAATGTTTGTCGAAAAATTAGCAACTAATAACACTTATTTTAAGGATGCTCGTCTGATAGATATTTTTAATCACATCAAAAGTGATTTAAGTGGTGATTTATCCAATAAAATATTAGCCACAATTGCAGGTATTTCTGAAGAATATGTAGGGCAATATTTCAAACAACTCACAGGTATCAATCCACAAGATTATATTGAATACCAAAGAATGGAAAAATCAGTTGTTTTGTTACGCACAAGCAAAAAAAGTGTCAAAGATATTAGTGCAGAAGTAGGTTATAAAGATACTGCTTATTTTTGTAGAAGATTTAAAATGATGTTTGGTATTCCCGCAGGCAAAATGAGGAGACGAGATATTACAAGTCTTTAAACCAATTTAAAAAAAATAAAAACGAACACAAAACATATTTTTTAGACAAAATTAATCACATGCTATCTTTGAAAATTGGAGGAGTGCCAGAGCATTTTAATATGCCTTGGCATTGGGGAATTGAACATCGTTTTTTTCAAAAAAATAACTTAGATTTACAATGGACAGACTATCACGCAGGCACAGGAGCAATGGCACAAGACTTACGCGAAGCAAAATTAGATGTTGCTGTTGTGCTTACAGAAGGCATTACTTCTGATATCTTGAAAGGAAATCCAAGTAAAATTTTACAAATGTATGTTTGTTCACCTTTAGTTTGGGGAATACATACGCCTTTAAAAATCAATCATTTAGACGAAACAAAAAACCTTAAAACTGCTATTAGTCGTTTTGGTTCTGGCTCACATTTGATGGCTTTGTTAGATGCAAAACAAAGAAATTGGGATATTGATAATATCGAATTTGAAACCACTAACGGACTCAAAGGAGGCACACAAAGATTGACTGATAATATTTGTGGAAGATTTTTGTGGGAAAAATTGATGACAAAACCTTATGTAGATGCGGGTTTGATTCGTTGTTTAGGTGAATGTCCTACCCCTTGGGGAGCATTTGTTATTGCTGCCCGTAAAGATATAGTGGCTCAATATCCTAATGAAATTGCAGTATTATGCAAAACAATTAATGAAGTTTGTGCTGAATTTATGAAAATAAAAGACATCACAGACAAAATAGTTCAAAAATTTGGATTATTAGAAAATGATGTGAAAGATTGGCTCTCCACAGTGAAATGGGCGGTAGACTATGTTTCACCTTTGTCTGATATCCAAAAAGTATTAGAGGCTTTAATTTTAATTGGGCAAGATACAAAAGAAATGAAAGCAATTGATTTTTTGTAGATAAATCAATAAAAATAATAAGATACTGATAACTGCCGAAATCTCTAAAATACTTTGCAGAAGGTGGCATTTATGCCACCACAAACATCTTTTTTTGAAGATTTCTGCAGCTATCAGTAAAATAAATAAATTTTTGGTTGTATTTTTGAGCCAATTAAAAAAATATCAAAAAAAAATATAATTCTATATTATTTTTTTGTAATTTTGCAGAAACTATCTTTTTTTTATTAAAAACCATATTAATTATGTCTAAATGGCGTTTACTTATCACTACTTTACCTTTTGCTTTGGCAATAGTAGCATTAAAGTTAATACTTACTCAATTTTTTCAAATCAAAGGTATTTTAGGTTTACCTGAAATAGGCTTTATTCTTACCGCAGGTATTTTTTTGACGGGCTTTATGCTCTCAGGTACTTTAACAGATTACAAGGAAAGTGAAAAAATACCGGGCGAAATTGCCACTATCTTAGAAAGCATAGAAGATACTTTTGAGGCAGTAGCCCCTACAAAACCACAATTTAATTTGGAAGAAAGTAGAAATTATTTACTAAAAATGACCAATGCAACGGTGGATTATTTTATGAAAAGAATCAATACAGAGCAATTATTTGAGATAATTCATCAATTTAAAACCATTACACAAAATTTAGATAAGGCAGGTATTGCACCTCCAATTATCTCGAGGGTTATTTCAGAACAAAACCATCTTAGAAGAATAATGATGAGAACGATTGTAATTTCAAAAACAGGTTTTTTGGCGATTGGTTATGCTTTGTTAGAAATATTATTGGTGGTGATTGCAGGGCTTTTGATGGCGGCAGACTTTAAAACTTGGATTGCAGAAGTGGTCATTACTTTTTCAGTTATTTTGGTGTATGCGTATATGTATAGAGTTATCAAAGATATTGATGATCCTTTTGAGTATCAATCAGAAACCTCTATTGGTGCAGCGGAAGTTCCTTTATTTCCTTTGTTGGAATTTAGAGATAGATTGAGAGGGAGAGTAAAGGCTTCAAGTTAGTACTTTTTTGCTTCTAATTAATTTTTATACGGGTTTTATACACCTCAGAAAGTAGTTTTAGGAGATTTGTCATTTTCAGCAAAACGAAAAATCTTACTTTTAAATGGCTATCTGTAAACCAAAAATAAGATTCCTCCTTTCAGTCGCAATGACAAGGGTTATCTCAAAACCACTTGCTGATGTGTATATAATAAACATAAATTTCCTAAATTACTATGATAATTAATAAAATAGAATATGATATTTCTAAAATGAATAACTTAAATTATGTTTTAGAAAAAGCAAACGAGTATGTTGATAAAGTTGGGTGGGCAAGAGCTACTGAAAGTCAAAAATTTATTCGTCATATTCAAATTTTTATCGCTTTAAAACTTAAAGATTTTGATATACCTGACAATGACATTCGTTTTGAAACTAAATTGATTGGTAAAAAAGTAGATTTATGTATTTTTAAAGATAATATTCCTTTTTTGGTTATTTCATTAAAAAGCCAATCAAGTTCTATTAAAAACAACTTTACCAATACTGCTAACGCTTTACAAGGAGAAACGACAAGTTTAAAAAGTATTTATCCTAATCTAAAAACATGTTCTTTTATTCTCTATAAAAAAAATGATGTAAAATTGCAGGAAGATTGCACAAAATATTACAAAGAAAATATACCTACTAAAATTTTGCCACTCATTTCTTCTCATTTTATAAGTCCAAATAAATTTGACTTTGGTTGTGTTGTACTTTGGGAAATTACAGATAAAATAATTGAAATAGAACAAGAAGAGCATATTTTTAAAGAATTTGGCGTAGATAATTTTTTTCAAAAGATAAAAGAATTGTATGAAAATAAAAATGTAAAATCACAGTTTACATTGAAAGAATTTGAACATAATTTAGAAAGTTTTTTAAATGATGATAAAATCTAAATGGCTTCACTCGCAAAAGATTACGACAATCAAAAACTTTTAGGACAAGTTTATACACCTCGCTTTGTAGTGGAAAAAATCTTGTCTGATATTGGTTTTGATACTTCTACTATTTTGGGTAAAACCGTTTTAGACCCTTCTTGCGGAGATGGTCGTTTTTTGGTTGTTGTGGCTGAAAAAATTATTGAATTTTCACCTGAAGAAAATTTACGAGAAAATTTAGAAAAAATATATGGTTGGGATATTGATAATCAAGCCATTGCGTATTGCATTGAAAACTTAAACGAACTTATAAAGCCTCTCGATATTAAAGTAAATTGGAATATATCTGCAACAAATTCTTTGGAAAAAATACAAGATAATACGCAAACATTTGATTTTATAGTAGGCAATCCTCCTTACATTCGCATACAACACTTAGCAGAAATAGAACGAAAATTTATACAAATGGCTTATAAATTCTGTAAAAGTGGCTCAACAGATATTTATATTGCTTTTTATGAATTGTGTAATTTTTTATTAGAAAAAAATGGAGTTTGTGCCTTAATTACGCCTAATACTTTTTTTTATAGTGAAACTGCAAAGGTTATGCGCGCTTATTTTGCTCATCAACAAACAATTATCAAAATAACCAACTATGGAGATATACAACTTTTTGATAATGCAACTACTTATAGTGCTATTACTATCTTTGGAAAAGAAGTAAAAAATGAATTGATTTTTGAGCAAGCAAATACAAATATCACTTTTGAGCAAAGAATGATTGATTTTTCTGAAATTAAAAATCAACGAATTTGGCAATTATCCTTAGAAAATACAATTAACAGAACAGGCACAAAACTAAAAGATATTTGTAATATTCACGTAGGTATTACAACACTTTGTGATAAAGGTTACATTTTTAAGATAAAAGATATAGAAAATGAACCTGATTTTGTGTGGGCAGAAACTAAATTAAAAGGCTTGGTAAAATTAGAAAAATCAATTTTAAAACCGATTATTAAAGCTTCAAAAATCAAAAATAGTACAGATAAGGTAATTGAATATATTTTATTTCCATACCAAAAAGAAAAAGGAAAACATAAAATTATCAAAGAAGGTAAACTTGAAAATGATTTTCCTCTTGCTTATAATTATTTATTGTCTATCAAAGACGAATTAGACAAAAGAGATAATGGAAAACGGAATACTGTCGCTTGGTACGCTTTTGGAAGAAGTCAAGGTTTAGATACAAGTTTTGGTAAAAAAATTTTATTTTCCCCAATGAATAATAAACCCAATTTTGTGTTATTTGAAAACGAAGAATGTACTTTTTATTCGGGATATTGTATTAAATACAAAGGAAATTTTGATTTTCTTTTATCAGCACTTAATTCTGAAAAAATGGCAGGTTATATGCAAGTATCAAGTCGTGATTTCAGAGGTGGTTGGAAAGCCTACAATAAAAAAGCTTTAGAAGAATTTACAATTTTAGAAGAAGAAAAACAAAACAATGCAAATCATTTCATTGATAAAATAACTTCAAAAAAAGAGCAAATTTCTTTGTTCTAAAAATAAAAAACCACCTCAAAAATTTCTTTTAAAAAAGATTTTTGATGTGGTTTTTTATTGAGATTTCAAAAAAATAAAATCAACTAAAATTTATAATTCTTTTGAATTTGCTCTAACATATAAATTTGTCCTCTTAAACTATTGATATTCTCGATAACTTCTTTTGCTTTTTCAACATTTTCTGTTCCAAAATAAGCATAACCTTGCGATACATTTGGATTTTTTCCTTTTAATTTTCTTTCTTTTCCAAGTTCATTTTGAAAACCATAATATACATTTTCAGGCAAAAACAAATTATTATGACTACTTGGTTTATTAGTGCCTGTTCGATAAATAAAAGGTTCATTTTCAACGCCTTCGTGCCAATCTCTAAGTTCAAAACTATCATTATCTCCCATTACAATTTTATCTACAATACTAATGTGCTGTGCTGAATATGATTCAATGTTTCCTCTTTTTTTACGGTAATATTGAATGGCAAAATCGCCTCTTTGTGTCATATCCAAATCAATTTTTACGAAACCAAACTCATCTGCTCTTTTCAAAATTTGTGTAACGTGAACAAATTTTGGTTTTCTCTGCCAAAGATTTGGTTTAGGTTTTCTTTTCTCGATATTGATAGTTCCTTCTCTCAATTTGATAGGTTCTTCTAATAAATCTTTGAAAACAGGAATGCCTGTACCTGCCATTACCTGACACCAACCATTGACACAAGTATTGTCATCATCATTATATTCTTTGCTACTCCAACCAAAATCGTGGTAAAGATTTTTTCCTTCCCATTGTTTTGCAGTCAAATAAACTCTGTATTGATAATGTTCTTGTCTTAACATTGCTAAACTTTCCATGTTTGTTTTCATTTCTTTTTTAGCGTTTTCCAACAAAATTTGATGGTATGTAATCAACCTCAAAGCAATAACATTCCAAATAGGTCTTTTTTTATTCTTTTTAGCAATAGGTTCAGCAACTTTTGATTCTATTTTAAATTTTTTCGGAATTATTTTTTTTGGCAAAACATTTTTAGTTTGTGCATACGCCGTTGTGATAATAAAAATTGATAATACAATTAGTTTTATTTTTTTTAGACCTATTTTTTTCATATTCTTCTTATTTATCTTTATCTTCAATCAATATCTTTTTTTTGTAGAATATACGCTTTAACTTATAGAAAATTCTTTGCCAAATTTACAATATTGTTAATATTTGGCACAAATATAAAATTATTTTTTTAATTTTGCAAATATTATTTTGATGGAACAGGATAACATCTATAAAAATTCCAACTTTTCAATCGATTTCTACGATTTTTTTTACCTTGAAACAAAGTGGGAATTGTGATTGTGCCATTTTTTATTGATTTTTTGACTGCAAAATGTAAATGTGGACCAGTACTCCAGCCTGTATTTCCACT
>RDZP01000081.1 GCA_004294005.1 Cytophagia bacterium | reverse complement strand
AAAATAAAAACTGTAGTACACACTTTTAGTGTGTCGACACACTAAAAGTGTGTACTACAATTGCTCAATAGAAAAAATCGTATAAAATTTAGTAGAACCCAAAAAATAAATTATAATTGACTATTTTTTCTTTCTCACAAAAGCAGATTTTGGTTTTGTTTCATTGATTTCAGCCAATTTGACACATTCATCATAAGTTAATTCCTGTGGATTTTTGTCTTTTGGAATTTTTACATTTTGTGTATCGAACTTGATATAAGCTCCCCAACGTCCATTCAAAATTTGCACCTTTGGATTTTCAGCAAAAGATTTGATAAGTTTTTCGCTGTCTGTTTTTCTTTTATTCTCTATGATTGCAATACATTGATTTTCATCGATTGTGTAAGGGTCATCTTCTTTATTGAGAGAATAAAATTTTTCGTCGTGTCTAATGTAAGGACCAAACTTTCCAATGGCAACTGTCATTTTTTTCTCCTCAAAAATGCCTGTTTCTCTTGGTAGTTTGAACAATTCTAATGCTTCCTCTAATGAAATACTTTCCATAGATTGTCCTTTTTTAAGGCTTGCTCTTTGCGGTTTTATTTCCTTGTTATCAGAATTTTCACCAATTTGGACATAAGCACCATATTTTCCTAACGCTACAGAAATATTTTCTTTTGTTTGTGGATGTTGTCCTAATTGACGAGATTTATTAACGCTTGCTCTGTCTGTATTTTGAGAAGTATTTTCAACTTGGAGGTGAAAATCGTGATAAAAATGTTTTAGAACTTCGACCCAATTTTTTTTACCTTCTGCAATATCATCAAATTCTTTTTCGACATCAGCCGTGAACGAATAATCTACAATGTTATCAAAATTTTCTTTTAAAAAATCATTGACTACACCCGCTAAATCAGTAGGGAAAAGTTTTGATTTTTCTGCTCCATAATTTTCTGTATTTGTTTTGGTAGTAATTGTATTATTTTTAAGTATCAATTCTTGATAGTTGCGTTGCTTCCCCTCTCTGTCTTCTTTGACAACATACCCTCTTTGTTGAATAGTTGAGATGGTAGGTGCATACGTAGAAGGTCTGCCAATGCCTTGTTCTTCCAATTCTTTTACTAAACTTGCCTCTGTATAACGTGCAGATGGGCGCGTAAATCTTTCTGTAGCTTTCATTTGATTGAGGTCTAAAATTTGTCCAATTTTTAAAGGAGGCAACATTTTAGTATTTTCTTCGTCATCATCATCATCATTTGATTCAAGATAAACTTTCAAAAAACCTTCAAACTTAATCACTTCACCTTTTGCCAATAAATCAGGCATTTTTTCATTATTGATGGTTTTAATATCAATCGTTGCAGTTGTTTTTTCTAATTGTGCGTCAGCCATTTGAGAGGCGATGGCTCTTTTCCAAATCAATTCATACAAGCGTTGTTCATCTCTTTCGCCTGTGGTTTTCGCAACGCTAAAATCAGTAGGTCTTACTGCCTCGTGTGCTTCTTGTGCGGAAGCTGATTTAGTTTTATAACGGCGAATTTGGGCATATTCTTTCCCATAATTACTTTGAATTTGTGCAGAAGCAGCATTAATAGCATCTTCTGACAAATTGGTAGAATCTGTACGCATATAACTAATTTTTCCTGCTTCGTAGAGTTTTTGTGCAACTGTCATTGTTTTTGAAACAGAAAAGCCTAATTTTCTTGATGCTTCTTGTTGCAAAGTAGAAGTTGTAAAAGGAGCAGAGGGTGATTGTTTAGCAGGTCTTGTTTCAATATCTTTGATTTTAAATTGTGCTTGAATACATTTTGTTAAAAAAACTTCAGCACCTTTATTGTCTTCGATGTTTTTTGATAATTCAGCATTTAGTTTTTTACCTTTTTCTAAATCAAAATCAGCCACGATTTTATAAGAAGAAACCGAATTAAATTTCAAAATTTCTCTTTCTCTTTCTACAATTAACCTTACTGCAACGGATTGTACTCTTCCCGCAGAAAGTCCGGGTTTTACTTTTTTCCATAATACAGGTGAAATTTCAAAACCTACTAATCTATCTAAAATACGTCTTGCTTGTTGTGCATTTACCAAGTCATAATCAATATCTCTTGGGCTTGCTATGGCTTTTAAGATGGCTGATTTTGTAATCTCTCTAAAAACAATTCGTTTTATATCTTTTCCTTTTTTGAGTTCTAAACTTTCTTTCAGATGCCAAGAGATTGCTTCACCCTCGCGGTCAGCATCAGTGGCAAGCCATACAGTTTCTGCCTCTTTTGATAATTTTTTGAGTTCAGCAACGATTTGCTTTCTATCTGTTGGAATTTCATAATTTGGTGTAAAATTATTCGCTACATCAATCGCATCATTACTTTTTGGTAAATCCCGCACATGTCCGAAGCTTGACCTTACAATAAAATCTTTTCCTAAATATCCTTCTATCGTTTTTGCTTTTGCGGCAGATTCCACAATTACTAAATTCTTTCCCATGTTTTTGTTTTCTTATTGTCTTGCTTATGTTTATTGTAATAAGAGATAATTTTGGTGCAAAGTTATAATTATTTTTGATATTTTTTTTATTTTGATATAAAATAAGAAATAGAAAATAAATAAAGTATCATTTTATAAGGAAAAGTTTAGTATTTTCTACATCAATTTTATTAGTGTTTCAAACAATATACGACACTATTTTTTTGTTAAATCAGTCTTATTTACACTCGTTTCATCAGTGTTCTGTGGTTTTGGAATGTTGATAACGTTGATTTTATTTTTTGAAATTATTTGTTACCCTGAACTTATTTAAAAAAACTCGGATTACTATACAATTTGTCAAACTCTCCAAAAGTTTTAAACTTTTGGAGAATTAAAAAGCCTATATAATGTATATTTTCTAAAAATTGTATAGTAGTCTGAAAAAAATTATTCCAAGTTTTACAAAGTAAACTTGGAATAGTATGAATGGAAAGAAAAGAGATAATAAAAAGATGAAAATTTATTTTTTAATTAATTTTTTTCTTGCTTGTCCTTGATTATTTTTCCATTCTAAAAAGTACATACCACTTGCCAAATTTGCAATATTTATTTTTTCTGATAACAAGTAATCATTTTTTTCGCTTGTTATTTCAGTGATTATTTTACCTGTCATATCTTTTATTACCCATTGAAATTTACCTTGTAAAGTGGTAGATAAACTAACATTGATTTCATTTTCAGCAGGATTTGGATAAATGATAAGGTTTTGTGATAAATCATTTTCTAAAGCAGTGGCATCACCCAATATATAAGGAGATGAGGTACTTGGACAATTATTGACCATAAAAGTTACATAATAAACTCCTGCCTCATTTGTACAATATTGATTTTGATTTGCCCCTAAAATTGGCACATAATTTTTATACCATTGATAACTATTATTATTGGCATCAAGTACCGAAGAACGCAAGCAATTTGATGAATAAGTTATGGTTGCAGGTGTAGGTGTACCTTGCACAATAATCGTAATAGGGGCTAAAGTAGTGCCTTGACAAGTAGTGCCATCAATAGTTACAGTGCAACTATACAAACCTGTTTCTTCTGCCAAATAAATAGGAAAAACAGCACCAACAATCACTGCACCATTTTTTTTCCATTGATATAATGCTCTAAAAGGACGCTTGTTTAATCTCAATGCTGCAGATTTTCCACTACAAATAGGAGGATTCGAAGAAATATCATCTCTTGTTACGACTAAATCAGACAAACCACAAACAGCAGAAGCACATTGTATTTGACTATAAGGAGAAATACCTCCGATACCAAAAGCACGTACTCTATAACAATATTCTTGGTTGGCGGTAAGGTTTTTTGTATCTGTATAAAATTTAGTAGTTTGAGGCGTATTGATAATCGTATCCAATGCTGCAAATGTTCCTGATTGTCCTAAACGTCTTTCTATTACAAAGTAAATACTTGGATTAACGTTATAACTCCAATTCAAATTTATCTCTTGGCTTGATACCGAATTGACAATCAAATTAACAGGTAAAGTAGGAGCTGTTTCATTAGGATCAATAGCCAACGTAATCATAGCCATATTAGAATAAGTCGAGTTAATAATTGGGTTGATAGCTCTTATGCGGTATTTATATCTTACATTGGCTAATAAATCATCATTATCGATGTATGTAGTAGTATTCTCATCTACTATACTAATTCTCTCAAAAAAATTATTGCTAAAAATACTTGCTCTTTCTATTTCAAAACCCAATTCATTATTAGAATTATCCAACCAAGTTAATCTTGTAGAACTAAGTGAAGTAGGAACTGAAACTACTACCAAATTTGTTGGGGCAGCAGAAACATCTCCTGTGATAGCAGAAACAATAGGACTCCACTCAGAATTTAACGAGCTTGTGATAACTGTTCTAATTCTATAAAAATATTCTTTGTTATTTTGCAAACCTGTATCTGTCCAGCTTGTTGTGTTGATAGGAATCACATTCATAGAGAGGTTGGTAATTGTCCCTACTGCAAAAACATCATTATCGCATCTCTGTATTTGATAACCAAGTACATTGCCTGAAATAACCATCCAATTTAATTGGATAGAAGATACAGACAAAGTGTTGGCGACAAACTGATTAGGACTTGAACTCACTGTGAAAGCATTAGCAAAGGCTGATGTGTTGTTATTAGCATCAGTAGCAGTAGCGGTAATCACAGCACCATTGCCAAAATTACCTGTAAAGATCCAAGTTGTGCCTGTTACGGTTGCATTTCCCAAATAAGTTGTACCTTGTGTTATTGTATTGTTAGCACAATTTGTATTATCAATAGTATAGATTTCTACTATATCACCTGCCACACAAGTACCTTGCACAGAAATACCTGAAGCGTTGGTAATAATAGGTGAGGCTTTTCCATTATTGCCTGAATTTAGTAATTGTATAGCAGCATTCGAGTTACAATAAAATGAATTTCTTTGTATTTTATTTTGAACCGAGTTATCAATTATCAAAGATTCAGAATTATAAGCAATCGTATTGGCTTCATTGATTAATACTCCTCCTACTTGGTTATTTGCACTTGTAGTATTAATACTAATTGCTGTTCCATTAGAAAAATTAGCGTTAGCATCATTTGTACCAATGTAATTACTAATAATTTTATTATTAGTGCTGCTTCCTGTCAGCATAATACCTATTTGATTACCTCCAATTATATTCTTGGGAACAACCAAAGTGTTATCACCAATTACGTTATTAGTAGAACCACTCACTAAAACTCCATAATTATTACCAAATACAGATGTTCCATTGTTGCCAATCTTATTACCAATGATATAGTTAGCAGAGGTATTTCCACTGTTATTCGATAGATTGATAGCACCATCATTAGCCTCATTGTGTCCACCTATTGTATTGTTAAGAATATTTACTCCGTTAGATGAATTAAACGAAATACCAAAGTTTGCTCCTGTTGGAGTAGTAGCGTTTGGTAATGCTGCTGACCTTGTTTGATTTAATCCTATTATATTTTCTTCTATATTACCAGAACTGACAGCAAGGAATCTAACGCCGTCAAGTACATTTCCACTGATAAGATTGCCTTTTCCTACTCCTCCAATATTTACATTAGAGCCTTCGGCTAATATTCCTATTCCATTTCCCTCCGCTATGTTTCCTGATATATTTGTACCAATAAAACAATTTTCTATTGTGGTATTAAATGCTGTACTTTCTATTTTTATACCTGTAGTACTAAATCTTGATATATTAATACCTCTAATAATGCAAGAAGTAGCATTAATATTAAATCCAATTCCACCACTTGTTAAACCTGCACCATCTATTTTGATAGTAGGATTGGTAACAGTTGCACCTGCCTGTGTAAGTCCATCGATAGTTGTTGGAGTAGTAATAGGAGGCAAACTACTACCTGTTATGTTAATGAGTTGTGTGGTAGTATTAGGAATTTGAAAACTAATATTGGTTGCATTTGGACTTAAATTTGAATTAGTAATGGCTTGTCTTAATGAAGCAAAACCTGTATTATTTTTATTATAAACAATAAAAGGTTCTACATTCAAATTCATTAAAAATAAATCTGTACCAGTAGCAGTCGCATTATCTGTACCTGATGGATTAAAATTGACACTACTTTGAAAACTTCCTGCATAAATTATTTTATTGGCTGTTTTTTTGATGGCAGAGCAAAACTCTGAACCTGAACCTCCAAAAGTAGTTGCCCAAGCCCAATTGCCTGTATTGTTTAAAACACCCACAAACCCATCATATTGACCTTGAATATTAAAACTTCGGTCAAAACCTGCACCTATATTGATTGAACTTGCACCACTACCTACATAAGCTGCTACATAAATATTGCCTTCAATATCTGCATCTATGGCATTTCCTGAATCTATGCCTATTGTACCAAAACTTGTAACTCTACCAATACTACCTGTTGCACTACTCATAGTTACCACAAAAACATCATCACTGCCAATGGTTGTGGCATTTTGAGTGGCTGTTCCATCATCAAAATCAGTAGTGCCTGTAAAAAAACCTGTGGCATATACTTTATTATCGTAATATTTAACAGCACTTGTGCGCCCACCAATCGCGCCTGCACCACTTTGAAAATGTCTTACCCAACCTAATGAATATGATGTGCCACTTGGCGAATATTTAGCCACAAATCCATCACCATTTGCACTCGTAGAGGTTCTTGTCTGTCCACCAAAATTAACAGTACCATTAAAAGTACCTCCCAAATACACATAACCCGACAAGCCATCTATATCTACTCCCCAAGCAATATCACCTCCTGTACCACCCAATACCAGACTATTCGTTAAACTTAAACTACTATCAAAAGTAGCTAAAAATATATCTGTAACACCACCAATTATGCCTTGAAAAGTAATTGAATTAGGATAAACAACATTAGCAATGCCATTTGTATAACCTACTACTGCTATTTTTCCATTGTTATATGCTATTGCTTTAGGTTGCACACCACTCACTGAACTAATTTGCTGTACGCCTTCACCATCACCTGTTATGCCATTCATTCTATAGATAAACGCATTGGTATTATTTGAATTCATTAAAGTGATAGGTGTAGGAGTGTTTATAGTAAAATTATTAGTAAACATACCTAAAACAAATACTTGACTCCCGTCAGGGCTAACTGCAATATCAATCGCAGCATCATTTTCTGCATTGCCTATAGTTCTTACCCACAATACCTCACCTAAAGGAGAATATTTAGCGATAAAAATATCTAATTTTTGGTTAGTCGTTGTAACGGATTGTAACGGTGAGGCTTGTAATTGCAAGGTTTGTGTATCAACAGCATTAAAGGGGTTGCCATACTCACCAATCACATAAGTATTGCCTGCATTATCCACATCAAAGGCTTGAATGTTATCATTATTGTCTGATGAAACAGGTGTTCTGAGCCAATTAAAAGATTGCCCAAAAATAAATATTGAATGGATTAAAAAGAAGAAGCTGGTAAGTACAAGTTGTTTTTTCATAATATTTTTTTACATTGATGTTTTCAGAATGATACTTTGTTTCTTTATACGAATGAAAGGCTGTTTTGTAAACTTAAATTTAAAAAATAAAGCATATTTAATTATTTTTCTTTAATTTCGCACAAAAATAAACAAAATTATGTAAAAATGGAAATATTAGAAGAAAAAATAATTGTAATAAAAAAAGATATTAGAAATTGTAACCTAATTGAAATAGAAAGTTTTTTGATAGAGAAAGGTGAAAAAAAATTCAGAGCAAAACAAATATACGAATGGCTTTGGCAAAAATCTGCCCTTTCTTTTGATGAAATGACAAATTTATCCAAAGAAACAAGAAATTTATTAAAAGAAAATTTTGATATTCCCCATCTTACTATTGCTCAAAAACAAATCAGTAGAGATAAAACAATTAAAGTCGGTTTTAGATTGCATGACACACACTTGATAGAAGGCGTTTTGATTCCTCTTTCTGAAAGAATGACTGCCTGCGTTTCTTCGCAAGTAGGTTGCTCTTTGACTTGTAAATTTTGTGCTACAGGTTATATGGAAAGAAAAAGAAATCTTACTCCTGCCGAAATATATGACCAAGTAGTGCAAATTACACAATTGGCACAACAACATTATGAAAAACCATTGAGCAATATTGTTTTTATGGGAATGGGCGAACCTTTGTTGAATTATGCCAATGTATTAAAAGGAATTGAAATGATAACTTCTCCCGAAGGTTTGAATATATCTACAAAAAGAATTACCGTTTCTACTGCAGGTATCGCAAAAATGATTAAAAAATTGGGTGATGACAATGTGAAATTTAATTTAGCACTTTCTTTGCACGCCGCCAATGACGAAAAACGCAACCAAATTATGCCTATCAATGAAAGTAATACATTGGAAGCATTGACCGAAGCCTTACAATATTTTTATGAAAAAACTAAAAATGACATTACTTTTGAGTACATTGTTTTTAATGACTTTAATGATACACTCCAAGATGCACAAGAATTGTATCAATTTGCAAAAAAAGTACCTTCTAAAATCAATATTATTGAATACAACCCTATCAAAGAAGCAGATTTTGTGAATACAAAAATAGATAAATTAGAGGCTTTTCAATACTATTTAGAGAAAAAAGGAATGATTGTCAATGTGCGAAGAAGCAGAGGAAAAGATATTGATGCCGCTTGTGGACAGTTGGCTATCAAAGAACAAACAGTATAATTTTTTTCGGACAATATGAAATAATTTATCGCCCTTGCTTGTGTCCTCACAAGCAATAATTTGTTACAATATCCGCTTGTGAGGATACAAGCGGAGGCAAAAATGGTAAAGATGTTTCACTTCGTTTAACATAACATTACATTTATAGTATTACAATAATATTCATTGCTCAATAAAAAAATTATGTACATTCCTAAAGATAATCTCAACGAAAATAGAGAAGAAATTAAATCTTTTATAGAACAAAATGGCTTTGCAGTTATGGTGAGCCAAATGGAAAATAAATTGTGGGCAACACACCTTCCTTTGCAACTATCTACCAATGAAAAAGGAGAAGATATTTTAGTAGGGCATATTGCAAAGGCAAATCCACAATGGAAATATTTTGAAGACGAACCTGAAGTATTGACTATCTTCTCAGGAGCGCATGCTTATATCTCGTCTTCTTGGTATCAAGTCCCTAACGTTCCTACTTGGAATTATTTGGCGGTGCATATCTATGGGAAATTAAATTTGATAAGTGATGAAAAACTTTATCAATCATTGGAAGATTTGATTAATCAATACGAAAAAAACAATAAAAATCCAATGACAATGCAAAAAATCCCGAAAAAAACAATGGATACTGATTTTAAAGGTGTTGTAGGTTTTGAGATTGTCATCACAGAAGTACACGCCAAAAAGAAACTTTCTCAAAATAGAGATAATACAGACTATAAAAACATCATCAATGAATTAACTACTTCTTCTGATTGTCAGGCAAATGCTTTGGCTGAAGAAATGAAGAAAAATAGACCTGATTGGGATTGATTTTTTCGTTAATTTTGTGTATATAATTCAGAATAATAATCGTGTAGTGAAAAAAAACGTTGTAGAATAAAATCTTTTTTGTGCTGATAAATAAAAAATCTATTGTAATAATGAAAGTTATTGCAATAGATTTTTTTGTGTTGATGAAAATAGAAAATTTAATAAAAACAGACAAATTACCCTTTTTCACAAATTTCAAAACCATTCACGATAAATCTACAACCACTCACGACATTTATTTGGAAAGTCAATTTTTTTTTGTATATATTTGCAGGGTAAAAGAAAATAAAACTCAATTAAATCAATTTAATTTTATCAATTTAATTTTAAATAACAATGAAAAAAGCATTTACTTTACTGGTATTGTGTTGTTTGATGATGTTCAATACACAATACCTCAGCGCCCAATGGACAAACGTAGGTACGACAGGATTTTCAGCAGGAGGTGCTATACATCAAAGTATGAAGTTTCACCCTACTACGGGCGAGCCTTATGTTGCCTATAGAGATGATATGAATGGTGGTAAAACTACTGTAATGCGTTTTAATGGTACTGTTTGGGTCGTTGTAGGCACAGCAGGTTTTTCAGCAGGACAGGCTAACTATCAAAGTTTAGCCTTTCACCCCACTACATACGAGCCTTATGTAGCCTACAATGATTTTGATGGCTTTTTTAACTTCAAAACCACCGTGATGCGCTTTACAAGTGGGGCATGGGCAAACGTAGGCACTGCAGGATTTTCAGTAGGAAGTGCTAACCATCAAAGTTTAGCCTTTCATCCCACTACATACGAGCCTTACGTAGCCTACCAAGATAATAGTAACAAAACCACCGTGATGCGCTTTATAAGTGGGGCATGGGCAAACGTAGGTACTACAGGATTTTCAGCGGGACAGGCTAGTTATCAAAGTTTAGCCTTTCACCCTACTACAGGCGAACCTTACGTAGCTTATACTGATGGGGGAAATAGCTTCAGAACTACCGTGATGCGCTTTACAAGCGGGGCATGGGCAAACGTGGGTACTACAGGATTTTCAGCAGGACAGGCTAACTATCAAAGTTTAGCCTTTCATCCTACTACAGGCGAACCTTACGTAGCCTACCAAGATTACGGAAATAGTAACAAAGCCACCGTGATGCAATTTACAAGCGGGGCATGGGCAAACGTAGGCATTGCAGGATTTTCAACAGGATTTGCTGACGATCAAAGTTTAGCCTTTCACCCTACTACAGGTGAACCTTATGTAGCGTACTTTGAGCAGGCAAATAGTAACAAAGCCACCGTGATGCGTTTTACGAGTGGAGCATGGGCAAACGTAGGTACTGCAGGATTCTCAGCAGGAGCGGCTGACTATCAAAGTTTAGCCTTTCACCCCACTACAGGTGAGCCTTACGTAGCCTACCAAGATTACGGAAATAGCAACAAAACCACGGTCATGCGATTTCCTAATCCACCACCTCTTGAAATAAACCTACAAGGCAACAGCGTCAGCATAGCAGATGGAGATATTACACCCAGTACTGTAGATAATACAAATTTTGGCGTTGTTGTAGTTACAGGAGGAACTATAGCCCGTACTTTCACTATTCAAAATACAGGTGGTGATATTTTAAATATTACAAGTGTAGTTTCTAACAATGCTAAATTTGTAATAAGTGGTGCGCCCACTACTGTAGCGGCAAGTAGTTTTGCAACTTTTATAGTTACTTACACGTCCACAGGCTTAGGTACAGATAACGCCACTATTACCGTCAATAACAATGATAGTGATGAAGCAGTATATGATTTTGCTATTACAGGAAAACAAATCAATGCCTTGCCTACAGGCGTGAGAGGAAATACGGGGAATTTTTCTGGAGTAATAAATCAATGTATGCAAACAAGCAATAGTTTTTCGATAGGTAGCAACGATTTTACAATAAACCTTTGGGTAAATCCACGAAATACACAAGTGGGTTACGCCAACATATTAAATTTTCAGCACACAGTTGGGAGTAGTATGGTTATTCAACAAAATGCTAGTGCTACAAACCAATACTACCTTGCTTTTGCCTCTTCTGTGGGTACATTTAATTTGTCTACTAATATTACCTTGACAAGTAATCAGTGGCAACATCTGTGCTATGTCAAATCAGGTACAAACCTTATTGCTTATTTGAATGGTATGCAAATAGGTACAGTTACAGTTCCCAATAGTGTATATTATACTCCACAAAAATTAGAGTTGGGTGGAGATACCCAAGCGGGTAGACCTTACAATGGTTTAATTGATGAAGTACAGATATGGAACACAGTCCGCACGCAAGCCCAAATCCGCGAAAGTATGCACTTGACTTTATCAGGGACAGAAGCAGGGCTTGTCAGTTATTATCAATTTAATGAAACTACAGGTAATGTTATAGACGTTGTAGCAGGTAATAATGGTGCATTACAAAATGGAGCAACACGCATAAGTTCAGACGTTGCAGTAGCACAAGGCACTGCTCAAAGAATAACGCCAAGTGTAGGATTGAATACTTTTACAAATGCCAATGTAGCAATAAACTTCACTACTGCTCCCGCTGATGAATTTGTAGCCTATCAATTGCGTGGCAATTCTTTTAATGGCGTAAATGCTTTAAATGTAGGCACTAATACTACTTCTTGTTATTGGATAGTAAGGCAATTTGGAGCAGGAGGTGTGGCTTACAATGGTATGAATTTTACTTTACCAAGTAACAATACTATTTCTACATCTGATGTTACTACCCCTAGTAATTTAAAACTGTATAAACGTCCAGACAACGTAACGACTGCTTTTCCTGCCTCTTTTGCAAGTGGAACAAGTGCTAATAACACGACCAGAGTCATTGAATTTACAGGTTTTGCTTCTCAAACAAGTTTTAGTCAGTTTGAAATCGGTAGTACATCTTCGCCTTTGCCTATTACTTTGTTGAGTTTTGAAGGAAAAAGAACAAATGAAAATAATGTTTTGTTACAATGGAAAACCGCCACAGAACTCAATAACAAAGGTTTTGAGATAGAAAGCAGTAAAAATAGTACATCATTCACTAAAATTGCCTTTGTAGATGGTGCAGGCAATAGTACAAACATCAGAAATTATCAATTCAATGTTCAAAATAGTGATGATACTTATTATCGTTTAAAACAAATTGATTTTGATGGTAGTTTTTCTTATTCTTCTATCATTTTTGTGAAAGGAATTGAAAATATTGTCAATGTTTATCCTAATCCAACTACCGAAAATATCAATATCAAAACATCAAAAGAAGGTTTTGTATATGAAATATTTACATTACAAGGCAATAGTTTAATAAAAAATAGTGTAAACACTAATATA
>RDZP01000008.1 GCA_004294005.1 Cytophagia bacterium | reverse complement strand
ATTACCTCTTTATTCTCTAAGAGATAGTCGACCAAATAAAAAAGTTGTATCAGAAAAAAGTAGCTTAAATCAATGGAACTCAGGAGGCAGAAAAAGAAATATTGGTGAAGTATATATTCCCATACCTAAAATTATTCATAATAAATTTCCCAATTTTTTTCCTAAAAGAGATGATACATTTAACCTTAAAATACCAACAGCAGAAATATTAAATGCAAAAATATGTCAAGAAAATGGTAAAGCATTGATGACAAACCCTAATAACGCTCTTTCTGACTGGTTATTGCGTAAAACATTGAAATTAAAAGAAGGACAATTATTGACCTATGATAGGCTAGAACTATTAGGAGTTGATAGTGTAAAAGTTTCTAAAATTGACAACCAAAACTTCAAAATTGATTTTATGAGTATTGATAGTTTTGATGTATTTGTTAATAGTATTTAAAAATCATAAAAACAATGTTTTATAATATAGATTGTAGAGAAGGAGCAAAAAAATACCTCCAAGATAATTCTGTAGATTTAATCATCACAGACCCTCCTTATGGCATCGACGGCGATTTGTTGCACAAACATTACAACAGAGATGAAAGTCAAGTTTTGGACGGCTACATCGAAGTACCTTTGATTGAATATGCTGATTTTTCGGTGGAATGGATAAAAGAAGCAGAAAGAGTACTGAAGTTTGGCGGAAGTTTGTATATTATTTCAGGTTATACCAATTTGATACACATCTTAAATGCTCTCGAAAAAACAGAATTAAAATTGGTTAATCATATCATTTGGAAATATAATTTTGGTGTTTATACCAAAAAAAAATACATTTCTTCTCATTATCATATTTTGTTTTATCAAAAAAAAGGTGGAAATCCTACTTTTAATACTTTTGCAAGGTTTGGCGATAGTCAAAAAGATGAACAAAATAAATCACTGAATTATCAAGACAGAGAAGATGTTTGGTTGATAAATAAAGAATACAAACCCAATCAAATCAAAAATAAAAATGAATTGCCTACACAATTATTGACAAAAATAATTCAATATTCGAGCAATGAAAATGACCTCGTTTGTGATTTTTTCTTAGGCAGTTTTTCTACTGCAAAAGTAGCTTTGGCTTTGAATAGAAATGCAGTTGGTTTCGAAAAAAACCCGATTGCTTTTGACTATCAAAGCGAAGAAATGAAGAAAATTGAAAAAGGAAGCCTATTAAAAAATATCAAAATGCCTGATGAAAATAAATTATTCAATCAAGGAAAACCACTTTTAGAGGAAGAAATCAATCAAATTATTCACCGATTCAAAGAATTGAAAAAAGAAGGCAACAACAAAAAACAATCTATCGAAATATTGACTGCTGAAACGGGGCGTGGTTATTGGTCTTTGATAAAATTATTAGATAAAAAATTAGCACAACAAACTACATTACTTTGATGCTTGCTCAACCTAAAAAAATTTGGTTATTTTCTTTTCAAATAGATATAATTGGCTTATTTTTACCTGTTTGGTTGGCTTGTTTTGCCTGCTTTTTTATTCCAATCAAAATTCTTAATAATCCTTTGCCTTTGTGGGTGTGGGTGATAGTGGTAATGGGCATAGATGTTAGTCATGTGTGGGCGACAATTTTGAGAACTTATTTAGATAAATTTGAATTTGAAAGGCATAAAAAACTATTGTTATTTACGCCGATATTGGTTTTTTTGGTGCTTTTTTTTGTGGTAAATATTTCTATTCTTTGGTTTTGGAGAGTAATGGCTTATTTGGCTTTGCATCATTTTGTTAGACAACAATATGGTTTTTTGGCTTTGTATCGTGCAAAATATGGTATTAAACATTCAAAATTTTTTGCTGATAAATGGGTAATTTATTTTTCGATGTTGTATCCTATTTTTTATTGGCATTTTTCATCACAACGAAAATTTCAATGGTTTTATGTAGGTGATTTTTTAAATTTATCATTTTTTTTAGAGAAATATAATTTTATTTGGCAATATTTACACTTTTTTTATTTTTTGATTTTATTTTTTTGGTTGATAGAAGAAATCTATTATTCTCAAAAAATAGCAATAAAAAAATGGGCTTGGGGAAAAATTTTATGGATTTTGACAACTGCTTTGGCTTGGTACATTGGTATTGTTTATTTTAATTCTGATATTGCTTTTACGCTCACGAATGTAATTGCGCATGGCGTTCCTTATATTTTGTTGGTTTTTGTGTATGTAGAAAAAAAGAAATCAATTCAATTATCAACTTCTTTTAGTTTTTGGAAATATACAAAACATATTTTTTTGATGTTTGTTTGTATTTTATTATTGGCTTTTTTAGAGGAATATTGTTGGGATTGGTGGTTAAATCGACAAAAAATTGCTTTTTTTAGTCATTTTCTTAGTTATCCTACTTATTTATTCACTGATCCTTTTTTAAAAGCATTTGCTTTTGCATTTTTATCAATTCCACAAGTAAGTCATTATATTATTGATGGTTATATTTGGAAAAATAATGATAAAAATCCGCATTTGAAAAATATTTAGTTATCAAAAAATATGAGAGATGTTATTCAATGATTACGAAAATTATAAAATAGAAATAAATGATAATCAATATATTGAATAGTTAGGAAATTTTAAATTGTAGTTTTGTATTTGCAAAAAAGCACGCGGATAACACAGATTTTACGGATTTAAACGGATTTCTTTTTAGTTCTTTTATTTTGTCCTATTACTTATGAATGATTAAATAGCATTTTACTTCCTCTCATAATAATAAAAAAATTGTTCAGGTTTTTGTCTTGTTGCTTCGCTCAATGTAAAATATCCTTCTGATTTTTTGGTACTAAAAGCCAATGCTTCGCCTTGTGGTTCTGATGAATAGGGCAATCTAACAGGTAATCTATTGAAAGTTTGGGCTAATTCTTCGTTTGCTTTTCTTTTCCAAAAATAAACATTGTCATAATCTTTCAAAATAATTTCTTTACCGTCTAAAGAAATATCACCGCCTACAATTTTGAAACAAGGCAATTGAGCCACTAATTCTACTGTTTCAATATTTTTAGTAGATTGCGGATATTTCCACTTAAAAACCATCACTTTGGGTTTTTCTCTTTTGGTAATAATGTAAATATCTTTGGTAATTGGGTCAGCAATAAAAGCCTCACTATCTCTTTTTATATTATTAGGATAACGAAAACGAAGGCTATCCACTTTTGGAATATAACCTCTATAACCTCTCGAAAGAGCGTATAAATTAGGCTCTAAAAAGCGATATATTTTTTTTACATCATACTTTCCAGCATTGTCGCCTGTATCAGCAATATAAATATAATTTTTATTTTTTTCAGGTCCAAAACCAATTTTTATTTCTTCCCAATCTCTCGCACTAACAGGTACTTTATAGGTTGCCCAATGCAAACCATTTTTATCAAACAAATAAATTTCAGGTTTGCCTCCACTGTCATTATGCGTCCAAAAAAAATTATGATTTACTCTGGACATTACTAACCCTGATGCTTCTTTTAAACTATTACTCTCAAAAGCAGTAATTTTTTTGCCTTTTTCAAAAATATTTTCTTTCAATTCAATTTTTTCATTTATCATTGGTGGAAAAGGATTCGAAAAATGCCAATTCAGTGCAAATATTACACTTATTCCGATAATGACAATAAAAATAAAAACAACAATAATGTATTTTTTCATTCTTTTCTGGTGGTTATTTTGAATTTTTAAGATAAAGTTCCCATTTCCAAGCGGATAAAGTCAAATCGTCAATATTTTTTTCTGAACTCCAAGCTAATATTTTATTTGCTTTAGAACAATCTGCATACACTTTTTCTACATCACCGATTCTACGCGGTGCAAATTCAAAATTTAATTTTTGCTGGCTTACTTTTTCAAAGCTTTGAATGACTTGAAGAATAGAGGTAGCTTTTCCCGCACCAAAATTAAAAATTTCTATTTGTGTTTCGTTTTTTTGGTTCAATAATCTTTCTAACATCAAAATATGGGCGGCTACTAAATCATCAATATGAAAAAAATCACGCTGACAAGTACCATCAGGCGTTTGATAATCATTACCAAAAACTCTCAAAATTTTTCTTATTCCGATAGCAGTTTGAGTGATATAAGGCATCAAAGTTTGTGGCTCACCCAAAGGCAGTTCACCTATCCAACCACTTTCATGCGCTCCCATTGGATTAAAATACCTCAAAATACTTACTTGTAATGATGGCTCTATTTTACAAATATCTTCTATAAAATTTTCGCACATTTGTTTGGTTTTTCCATAGACAGAAGGCGTTTTGATGATAGGAGTTGCTTCGGTTACAGGTAATTTTTCAGGGCTTCCATACACAGTACAAGACGAAGAAAATACCAAATTTTTGATTTGATAATTTTTTATCATCTCCAATAAATTGAGCATCGAAGTCAAATTATTATAATAATACAAATGCGGTTTTAATACAGATTCGTTCACATATTTAAAAGCAGCCAAATGAATTACAGCATCAATATTTTGATTTTGTGCAAAAAAATACGCTAATTGTGCTTTTTCACACATATCTACCTCATAAAATTGAGGTAAAATTCCTGTTATTTTTTGAATATTCTCAATAATAAATTTTTTAGAATTACTTAAATTATCAATGATTATTACTTCGTAATTTTTGTTTAATAACGCTACGGCAATATGTGAACCGATATAACCTAAACCTCCTGTCAATACTATTTTTGGCATTAAAATTTTTTAGTTTGTATTTTTGAACGATAATTAATGATTGATAAGAATTACTAATAGCAATTTTTATACCTTTTATCAATTATTTATTATTCAATTTTTTTCATATCCAACACTGTGCATTTAAAAGTGCCATCATCTTTTTCGAATGGATTGATAGGTCTCTGTTCGTTGAGATTGGCTTTTATCACTCTTGTTTCTTTTTTTCCTGTAATTTTCACTTTTTTATCTACCCAATTTTCTAAATTTATTGTCGAATTGTTTTGAATTACCATTTCTGATTCATCATTTTGCAACAATACAAAATAATCACTTCCTCTTGCACAATAACTCTGTGTAGATTTAGACCATGGCTTTTTTTTGATTGTTCCTGTGAATGTTTCTGCTTTTTCTTTTTTTTGTTTTTTTCCTTGTGCAGATAGATAAGAAATCATACAAATACTTATCAAGAAAGACAATACAATAATTTTTTTCATTTTGATATTAATTTATTTATTTGTACTAAGTAATTAGACAATTTTAAAGTGTATTTTGTATTCGTAAAAAAGCACACGGATAACGCTGATTTTACGGATTTAAACGGATTTTTTAATTCTTTTTTACACTTTTATTTTATCCTACTACTTACAACGTTTTTTTTGATAAAATAGGTATGAAAATATCTATTTTTTCTACGATTTTTTCTACGATATGAAGAAAAAAATTGCTTCAACACACAATAATAAATCATTCAACGAAATTTTTATCTATTTCATCTAAAAAAAAAGTTTTTTTTTATTGATTTTCAAAATTTTACGTTTAATATGCAATGTACTTGCTATAAAAAATTGTTTTCTTTCTATCATTATAAAAAAATAAAAACAGAGAATTATCAAACAATTCTTTCATAATAAATTCTTCATAATAAAAAAATTAAATATATGCGTTACTTCTTTCTATTACCTTTGTTATTTCTTACTTGTTCACAAAATACAATAGAGAAAGACGATAAAACACAACGAGACATCAAAAAAATTCAGTTATTTTTGGATAATTTAGAAAAAGATCCTTTTTTTAGAAATGGAACAGTTGCATTTCATTTACAATCATTAAAAAATACTGCAATTACAATTCAAAAAAATGGAGAAAAAAGCCTTGTTCCCGCTTCTTGTTTGAAAGTAATCACAACCGCAGCCGCTTACGAAATATTGGGTGAAAATTATAAATTTGAAACACATTTAGAACATTCAGGCACAATCAATAATGGTGTTTTAGAAGGAAATATTTATGTAAAAGGATTTGGAGACCCTACTTTGGCTTCTAATTTAATCAGAAATACAACCTCATTAGATGAAAATTGTAACAAGTGGAAAACTAAAATACTTGGTTTTGGTATCAAAAAAATAAAAGGACAAATTATTTTTGATGATAGCGAATATCCCACAGATATAATGCCCGCAGAATGGATTTGGGGGGATATGGGTAATTATTTTGGCTCACCTGCATGTGCTTTTAACGTATTTGATAACCAATATGATTTAATACTTAGACCCGCAGAAAGATTAGACGGAAAACCAACGATTATCAAAACAATTCCTGATATAAGCAAACAAATACAATTTGTGAATGAATTAGTAACTGCAGAAGCAGGAACGGGTGATTTGAGTACAATCAATGGACATACTTATGATAAATATCGTTATCTAAATGGTTCTATTCCTTTAGGAAATACAATGACGATAAGAGGAGCAATGCCAGACCCTGCCTTTTTTTTAGCTAATTATTTTCATAATTATTTACAAGGAAAAATAACAATCACAGAAAATCCCACTACTACAAGACTTATCAATTCTTCTAAAAATCAACAAAAAAGAGTGCATTTATCAAAATTTCAAAGTAATAATACACTCAAAGAAATCATTAAATATACCAATTTTTATAGTAGTAATTTATTTGCAGAAGCAATTTTAAAAAGAATTGGTGCCAAAAAAATGAGAAAAGCAAGCACAAACGCAGGCACAAAAAGTTTAAAAGATTTTTGGCAAAGTCAAGGTGTTGATACCGAAGGAATGATTTTGAAAGACGGAAGTGGGTTAGCACGAAGCAATTTAGTTACAGCCACACAATTTACAAAAATATTAGTTGTTACATCAAAAAAGAAATATTTTAATGAATTTTATCAAAGTTTACCTTTGTCAAAAAAACAGGGAACAATGGTTAATATTGGTAAAAATATTGATGATAAATATGAATTAAGAGCAAAAACAGGCGGAATGAACCGAGTCTTTGCTTTGACAGGTTATTTCAAAAATGCGAAGAAAGAAACTTTTGCTTTCACTTTGATTTTTAATAATTATACTTGTAAAGATGATTATTTTAAAAAACAACTGGCTTCTTTTTTAAAAATTATGGTTGAAAATAGTTAAATTGGTATTTGCATCGATATCACTAAATAGAGAATAAAATTATTTTATTATCAATTAGTTAAAAAAGATGTCCAAAAATCTTTGGACATCTTTTTTTATTTTGTTTGTATTCTATTTTTCTCGTCATCAGCACCACCACTTTTTCGTAGTTTTAGATTACTTCCTTTGCTAAAACGATATGAAAAATTAAGCGTAAAAACTCGACTATCCAATACACTATAAAATCGTGCTGCCGCATTACCCAAACCTAAAATATCACCACCGGGTTGAAATGTAAAGAAAACATCACTTACATTCAGTTTTAAAGCACCTTTGTCTTTCATTATCTTTTTTTGTATGCCTACACCTGCACGCCAAAAAGGTATCGTAACAAATTGTGCAGAATATGCCGCTGATTGATAATTAAAGTTTATTTCACTTGACCAACCTTTCCCAAGTTGAAATTGATTGACAAAATTAGTACTATAAAATGTACCTGTATTGTTTAGATTTTCTCCATAAATCAACGAAAGCGATTGATTATAAGTTACTTGTGCATATAATTGCATCGTCCACCAACTCAAAGGATTGAAACCTCCATTGATTGTCAAAGTAAGATTTTTTTGTGTACCAATATTACCTGGTCTACTGTAAAAAAGCGTACCTTCAAATTCTATTGTTTCTGTGATAATATTTTGTGTATAGCTATATGTCAATGCAGTCGTGATTTTACTTTTATAAGTATGCGTTAATTCAAAATTATGTGAGAAGGTAGGTAATAAAAATGGATTGCCTGCATAAATTGTAAATCTATCCAAAGGATAACTAAATGGATTCAACGATTGATAATTGGGGCGATTGATTCTGCGTCCATAAGAAAATCCAAATACATTTTTGCCCAAACTATCAGGACGATAATTGAGATAAAAAGTAGGGAAAAGATTAGTATAATTTCTTTTAAAAGACGAATCTCTTTTAATTGGGTTACCAAATTGCAAACCTTCTAAATTCGTATTTTCCATTCTTAAACCTGCTTGTACGCTTATTTTTTTGAAATCTTTGCTAAAATTAAGGTATGCAGCATTGATATTTTCGTTGTAATCAAATAAATTACTTAAATCATTATTGACAGTAGTTAGATTATTTTTTTCGTTGGTAAATTGTGCTACATTTTTAGTTTTTACTAACCCTGATTTAAAGCCTGCTTCAAAAGTTCCTCCTTTTTTCAATGGCTGTGCATAATCTACTTTAAAGGTATAAATATCAATATCAGCAGGTAGAACTCCTCTTAAAATATCTTGCGTTTTTAACGTATTATCTGATAAAAAAACACTGTTCTCAAGATTTTGATTGATGTCAGCAGTATAATTGATGTAATCAATATTAGCAGAAATTTCTTTACCTTTTTTATCTATTTTATATGAATAATTAAAATTTACACTTCCATTCCACCATTTTCTATTATTGATATTGACTGCGTTAATAGTCGAGTCAGATTGTTGAAATTGATTAAACAAAGTTGATTTATTAGTATTGGTTGCAGTGGTTGGATTATAAAAACCACTGAAAACTACGCCTAATGTTGTTTTATCTGATAAATAATAATCTGCACCCAAACGAATATTATTGCTGTATCTTTCATTTTTGATAAATGAGTTTTGGCGAAAAGTAGCATTAACACTGCCGTCATTTTTTAGATATTTTCGTTCTATGAGCAAATCTTGATAATCATTGTTCATATTCATACTTATATTACTAAAAAAATTAAATTTGTTAATCCTATAATTAAGATTAATACTGTTATTAGTACGGCTATAAAAACCTTGCCCAAAAGCAAGACTAATACTACCATTAAAACCTTTCAATGTGTTTTTTTTCAGGCGAATATTGATAATACCTGCATTCCCTGCTGCATCATATTTAGCAGGTGGATTAGGCATCAATTCAATTGTTTCTATCGTACTTGATGGCAAAGATTTGAGATAACTTGCTAAAGCGTCAGCAGACATATAAGTAGGTTTATCATCAATAAAGACAACTACACCTGATTTTCCTTTTAAGCTAATATTACCTTCAAGAGATACTTGCACGCCCGGTGATTTTTCTAAAACTTCCAAAGCACTAATGCCTGCATTGGTTATCAAAACATCAGGATTGATAATAGTTCGGTCTATTTTTTGTTCTGCAAAAGGTTTTTTATAAACGATTGTAACTTCTTTGAGTGTACCTGATAATTCCAAAGTGATAGTAGGAATAATAGTATTTTTTTGTTTTATCAGTGTTATATTTTCACTTTTAAAATCTTTAAAACCTACATAATTGATATTGAGGTGATATTCACCTTCGTTGATATTTTCAAATTCAAAACGACCTAATGTATCAGTTACCGCAACTTTTATAAGTTGATTATCTTTGGTTTGTCGCAAAATTACATTAGCGAAAGGAATTGATTTTTTATCTTCATCAATAATATTTCCACTGATATTAGTTGTATTTTGAGCATATATTTGCCCAAAAACGAATAAAAAAATAAATAGAAAAAAGTTTTTTTTAGAATAATTCATTGTTTTATTATGTTTAGGATATAATTGTTTTAAAAATATAGTTGCACCAAAGGTCTGACTAAAAAATATATTCTGCACCAAAGGTCTGACTAATATTTTAAAAATATAGTCTGCACCAAAGGTCTGACTAAATATAGTCTGCACCAAAGGTCTGACTATATTTTATTCGTTATTTATTTAATTTATCTTTTGCCCATTCAGCCATTTGGTCGATCGCTTTCCAATTAAAATTTTCAGCAGCGTGCTTCTCGTATGCTTTTGGATTGACTTGCATTACGATATAGTCGTTCATCGTTCCAATTTCTTGAATTGAATGGTTGGTGCGTGGTATGAATAAAAAAGTGGCTGTATTTGGTCTATATTTATTGACATAATCAACCAATTCTTTGTGTCCGTCTGCATTGATAGCCGCTAAATCCGCCTCTCCATAGACCGCCAAAACATAAGATTTTGTATTTTTCCAAGCCTTTGCCACGTTATTTTCATTGATTTCAACGTGAAATTGAGGCGTTCTGCCTGCAATACACAAACCTGTCTTTTTGTCATAGAGCAATATATTTTTTAAAGCAGTAAGATGTTTTGGATTTTGTGCTAATTCTTTAGCAGATTTTTTATTGTAAAAAAGTTCCATCATCGTTGGTTTCATCATCGTCAAACTATCTTCTAATTGTGCTAAATCAGCCCCAAACATTTGATTTTGAATTTTATAAACATCTAACAAATAGTCGTGCCAAGGTTTAAAACCTGTACCATAGACCATCACGCCTTTTGGCTGAAATTCTTGTGCTAAAATAGGTGCAGCAATGCCACCCAAAGAATGTCCAAAAAGAAAAATATTATTTTTATCAATGTCTTTATAAGTCAATAATTTTTTATAACCTTCTCTATAAAGGCTGACTTCTTGATGGAAACCCGTTTCTTCGCAAGGTGTAGTATTCATATTATCACCAATCCCTGATTTTTCGACTCTAAAAACGGTAAAACCATTTTTGACTAATCCATCAATAATATTTTTGGTAGGGTCATTGGGCTGAAAATTATCCATCGAATAACAACTAATACCTTGTAAAAAATAAACAGTTCCTGCATTTTTTTTGATTTTCGGACGTTTGATAATTGCTCTTACAAGTCCTTTTTCAAACGGAAATTCATCATAAATAACTTCTGCATCATCAGTATTTTTTTCGATGGGTTTACCGATAACTTTTCCTTTGAGTGTTAATTTCTTTTGGTTTCTAATGAGTGTTATTGTTAAAGCATCATCAGTCCTAAATTGTCTTGCCATCAAAATCAAATCAACTCTTGAATTGATTTTTTTGTCATTGACATTCGTAATAAAATCATTGGGTTGAATTTTGAGCATTTCAGCCGTTGTATTTGGAAAAATGGACATTATTAAAGCACCATTTTTATCAGGTAGATTTAATTTGGGGGCAAGGCTATCAGGTACATTTTCATATATGCCCACACCCAATGCACCTTTCCTTTTGAGGTTTTGTGCTGAAGTTATAAAAGGAAAAAAGCACAAAAAAATACAGATTAATTTTCGCATATTATTTTTTATTTTTATTGGAAATAATTTTTTGATGCAAAAATACAGTGTATTTTTAAATTGGATTTGTCAAATCCTGCTAATTTTTTTAAATTGATTGATAAGAATATCTCAAAAAATAAAATCAGCCTTATAAACGTTCCAAAACTATAGAACGCTGATAAAACTGATATAAATAACGCAAAATTAAGAAAAATACATTTTGGAATGTTAATTTAATTCTCAACTTTTGCTTAGTAATTTTCTAAACTCTGTTTATTATTGTGTGTTTTTTTAAAATTCAACACTGTTATAACCTTTTTCAAAAAAGTTATTTTCCATTACACATTTTTCAAGTTTGATAATTTCTTTCATACGACAAAAAAATTGATTAAAGTTATCTTCAATTTTACATTCTTTGAGTGTGATAATAACACTGAAATTTCCGGGTTCTTTAGGTACGTGAAACATCGCATAATTATCATAAGTTTCACCTCTGCCTGAACGATTGAGGTCAATAACACATTTATCAAATTCAATATCTTCAGAATCAACGATATAAAACAAATCTAATTCTTTGTTTTCTGTGAATCTACTTCTAAAAAAATTAATATTTTTGCTATTTTGAATGGTCATTATTCTACTTACACACCCTCTTATGATACTATTTTTAAATTCAAAATTGTTTACTTTATTGAGTGTTATTCCATCAGTTCCTCCAAACAAAGTACAATTTGTAATGTTTATATTTTTACTATTTTCAAATAAAAAAACACCACCTTCTTCAATAGACTTGTAAAGACCATGCCCTGCTTCTATATTTTCTATTGTTATATTTTCCACGTCTTTGAATGATAAAATGTAACAATATCTAAGCGTAGAAATAATTTTTGTATTGTTTTTTTGTCCAATAATTTTCAAATTTTTTACATTTTGAATTTGCAACATTATGCCTTCATTTTTGGGAATTAATGTAATATTTGTATTATTAATTGTAGGTAAATCTGAAAAATCTAAACGATTGGTAGTAATTCGAATCGTTATATCATTTCCAATAGCCTTCAAAAATTCTTCTGTATTTTTTACAGAAATTGTTTTGTTGGTTTCAGCCTTTATTTCAAATATAAATATAAAAATAAGGAATAAAATACATTTTGCTTTTAACATAAAAATTTGATTTTAAATATACTCTACAAAGATACTATTATTTTTATCAAAAATAAAAATTATTTTAAAAATATACTTAATTTTAAATAAATAACGGTCAATTTTACATTAAAAAGTTAAAAAACTTCATTTTTATAAATATTTTTCAATAAAAAACAAAAGGAATTATTTTTTTTCTCTATATTTGTTAAATTTTAAAAAGTAGTTATTTCATTAATAACATTTGATTTATTTTTTAGTTATGAAAATAATAGCAATCCACTATTTAATTTTTTAAACTTTCTCACTATTTTTATTTTATGTTAAAAGATTTACAAGTTACTATCGATGCTCATTCAGGTTTTTGTTTTGGAGTTGTTTATGCCATTGAGATAGCAGAAGATATTTTGGAAGAACAAGAATATCTTTATTGTTTGGGTGATATTGTCCACAATGACGAAGAAGTAAAACGATTGGAAAAAAAAGGGCTAAAAATTATCAACCATCAAGATTTAGCACTTATTAAAGATGAAAAGGTTCTAATAAGAGCACATGGAGAACCTCCTTCTACCTATCAAATTGCACTCAAAAATAATTTAGAACTCATAGATGCCTCTTGCCCCGTAGTCTTAAAACTACAAAATCGCATCAAAAATTCTTATGATAAAAAAGAAAATATTTATATTTATGGTAAACATGGACACGCTGAAATCGTGGGATTATTAGGACAAACCAACAATAATGCAGTCGTTTTCCAAGATTTAGAAGAATTAGACTTTGAAAGATTACCAAAAAATATTACTTTGTATAGTCAAACTACAAAAAGTACAGATAGTTTTTATAAAATTAAAGATAATTTGATAAAAGCGGGAATCAATGTAAATGCCAATGATACAATTTGTAGACAAGTATCAAATCGCGACCAAGAATTAAGAACATTTGCTAAAAAATTTGATAAAATTATTTTTGTAGCAGGCACAAAATCTTCTAATGGAAAAGTTTTATACAATGTTTGCAAAGACGTCAATGAACATACATTTTTTATCTCAAATGTAACAGAAATTAAATTTGAATGGTTTGAAGAGGGAGATAATGTGGGAATATGTGGGGCAACTTCTACGCCAATGTGGTTAATGGAAGAGGTAAGAGATACGTTATTAAATCTATTAAAATCAATCTAATTAACTTTTTAATTCAATATTAACCACTTAAAATCACATAAAATATGCCTACATACATCACTGCTCTTACTACTACCAACCCTGATTATGCTATTTCTCAATCAGAAACAGTAAAATTTATGGCAAAAGCCTATCAACTCAACGAATTAGATGAAAAAAAAATGCGATTATTTTATCGAAGTGCAGGGATTGATAATCGTTATTCTGTGATAGAAGATTTTAGAAAAGAAAATAATTTTTCTTTCTTTAATGAAATTCCCGCAAAATTTCCAACTACACAACAAAGAATGGAAATGTATGAAAAAAGTGCTATTTTATTAGCATTGAAAGCATTTTATCAACTTAAAAATCGTTTTGAATTTCAAAATGATGAAATTACACACCTCATTACAGTCAGTTGTACGGGAATGTATGCGCCTGGTTTAGATATCGAATTGATTATCAATGCTAATTTACCAACTACAATTCATCGAACTTGTATCAATTTTATGGGTTGTTATGCCGCTTTTAATGCAATGAAAATGGCAAAATCAATTTGTGAAGAAAACAAAGAACATAAAGTTTTGATTATTGGAGTAGAATTATGCACACTTCACTTACAACCTGCTTTGAGTGAAGACGATTGGTTAGCAAATGCCTTATTTGCTGATGGAGCAGCAGCTTTGTTGATAGAAGGAAAAAAAACAAAAAAATCCTTAGAACTCAAAAGTTTTTATGCGGATTTAGCACCACAAGCACAAAAAGAAATGGCTTGGTACATCAGAGATTATGGGTTTATGATGAAATTATCAAGTTATATTCCTTATTTATTAGGTGAAAAAATAAAATCTATCACAACAAAAATGTTCGATAAATTAGGTATTCTATCTAACCAAATCACACACTATGCTTTGCATCCGGGTGGAAAGAAAATCATCGAAAGTTTAGAAAAAGCATTGCAAATTGAACCTTCAAAAAATGAATATGCCTATCAAACTTTAAAAAACTTTGGAAATATGTCTTCTGTTACAATTTGGTTTGTATTAGAAAAATTTTGGTATGATGATAGTTTTTTCGAGCAAGAAAATAAACTATTATCAATGGCTTTCGGACCAGGACTTACCTTAGAAGCGGCTTTGTTAATTCCTTGCCAATAGTTATTTTTTACTAATAATGATAAATTATCAAAAAAAAGAGTAAATTTGCAAGAAAAAAATAATTTCTGAAAAAAAAGGCATAGTTTTTTAGTTGAATTAAAGTAATGAACGGTTTAAAAAAGTATTGGCTACAAATATCAAAATTAGGTGATGAGGAGAAAATGCCTCTTTCACTTTCGCAAAGAATAAGATTTAGCAACCAACTTAGTATTTTGATGTTGGGTGTGAGTCTTATGTTTATTGTGATTTATGCAATTCGTGGTTATTGGCGAGGTGTCTATCTCTCTACTTCTTTACCAATCGTTGCGTTCATTATTTTATCACTCAATTATTTTCATATTAATAAATTTTCTCGATTATTGTTATCTTTAGCATTGTGTATCAATACGCTAACAATGACATTACTCGTCAAAATCACTCGTCCTGAATCGATTACTTTAGTTAATTTTATTAGTCCACGATTTATTATTATCAGTAGTTTAGTCATTTCTTTGCTTTTATTTACCTCCAAAGAAGCTTGGTGGGCGTGGATACCTGCTTTGTTTATTACCTTTTGTGGAAATTGGGGTTTTGATATTATCCATCAATATTTTCAAGTATCCGCAAAAGAAATGAATGTGTTAGTAAAAAACTATAAAAATATTGCAGATGATTCTTTAATTGTTACCATTATTTTGATGAGTATTATGGGCATATATCGCAACCTCACCTATCAATATGAAAAATACAACGAAAAAATATTAGAAAATTCAAATAGTACTAATCAAGCATTGCTCAAACAAGAAGAAGAATTAAAAGAAACTATTTTAGCAGTAGAACAAAGCAATGAATTCGAAAAAATAAGAAATTGGGAAGGAGAAGGCTTGGCTTTATTACACAAAAAAGTCAGAAATAATTTTGATAATGATATTTTATATAATGAATTATTATCGTTTATCATTGAATACACACGCTCACAACAAGGTGCTATCTTTATGGTTGATGAAAATAATGAAGAAAAAGAATTGTATTTGATGGCTGTTTATGCTTGGAACAAAGAACGATTTGATACAAATAAACGTATCAAATGGGGAGAAGGTTTATTAGGGCAATGTGCTAAAAATGTAAGACCAAAATATATAAGGCGTATCCCTGAAAATTATACCACTATCTCAGCAGGACTACATACACTTGCCCCACGCGAGATGCTATTGTTACCACTCGTTTTTCATAAAAAATTGTATGGTATTTTAGAAGTCAATTCTATTGAAGAAATTGCTACTTATAAAATAGAATTTTTAGAAAGATGTGCCGAAATTATCGCCTCTACTATGGCAAGCCTACAAAATATTATCAGTAGTAATAATATATTAAGAGAAGTACAAATTTTATCCAATGAATTGACACAACAAAGTACAAGCTTTGAAAAAATAATTGATGATTACGAAATAGAAATCAATCAATTAAAAGAAAAATGTGCTGCATTAGAAGCGAAAAATACCCCCGAAAATAAAACCATAAACCAAAAATAATTGAAATAATCTATTATCTTTGCAATCTAAAACAATATTCTTTCTTATTCAAAAAAAAATACTTTCATGGGTATTATTATTCGCCAAAGCTTAAAAGCATCATTGGCTGGTTATTTAGGAACTGCCATAGGTGCATTTAATATTTTGTGGCTCTCTCCAAAATTCCTCACTCCCGCACAAATAGGTTTAATCACGTGGATAGAAAATGTAGGTTTGTTATTACTAATTTTATGTAGCTGGGGAGGTGGCAACCTTGCCGATAGGTTTTTTCCTGTATTTAAAAACAATGACAAACAAAACAATGGTCTTTTGGTCTTTTTGTTTGTATATAGTTATATCTGCTTTTTGTTTTTTGGCTTTTTGTTTTATCTTACACAAGATATTTGGTTAAGTTATTATGCTGATAATGCCCCTGAAAACCAAATGTATTTTGGTTATGTGTGGTTGTATGCTGTTTTTTTATTACAAATGATGCTATTAGAATCTTATTTAAGAGGTTATTTAAGAATTGCTATTCCTTCTTTATTCAGAGAAGTTGTTTTAAGAGTTTTGATTATTGTTTCAGTAATATTGTATGCCTTTCACTTGCTTTCGTTTGAAAATTTAGTGTTCATAAGAGTTCTTTTTTATGGTTTGATAGGCATATTGTTATGGTTTTATATTCGACATCTAAAAATATTATACTTACAATTCCATAAAAGTTTTCTTACCAAACAACGCTTAAAAGAAATCTCTACTTATGGTACTTATATTTTGTTTGCAGGTGCAGGAACTATTGTAGTAATGAAAATAGATACAGTAATGATTCCTGCTATGCTCAATAACACTGCCTTAGGTATTTATATGATTGCTTATTTTTTAGGTTCTATTTTAGATATTCCTCGTAGAGCAATTGCACAGATTAGTACGCCTATTATTGCACAGGCTTGGAAAGAAAATAATTTACAATTTATTCAACAAATTTATCAAAAATCTTCCCTTAATCAAACTATTATTGCTTGTTTTTTATTTTTAGGAATATGGTTGAATATTGATAGTGTTTTTATGATAATGCCTAATGGTGATGTATTCAAAGAAGGAAAATGGGTAGTCTTTTTTGTTGCACTCACACGTGTAGTAGATATGATAACAGGCGTTAGCAGTGAAATTTTAATTCAATCTAAATACTTCCGCTTCAATTTTATTTCTATTATTATCTTATCTATTTTAATGATTATTGGTAACTATATCTTTATTCCTATTTATCAAATTGTAGGAGCGGCTTTTGCTACCTTTTTATCTTTTGTGTTGTATAATTTTATAAAATTTTTATTCCTTTGGGTAAAATTTGGTTTACAACCTTTTCATTTTAATAATATAAAAGTATTATTTTTAAGTATTTTTATTTATTATACAAGTTTATTTTTACCTATTTTTTCAAATACTTTTCTTACTATTTTTATTGTATCAAGTTATATTACATTAATTTATATAATAGGCGTTTATTTTGGACGTTTGTCAAAAGATATTAACCAAATTGCTAATCATTTTTTAAAAAGTATAAAACTAATCAAATAAAAATGAAAATAATACCTTATTTTTTCTAAAATTATTAATGTTATTACTTGTAAAATAGTACAATCATATAATTGATGATAAATAAAATAAATATAAAATTAATTTTATTGAATAAACAAAAAAATTATTAAATAACAAATAAAAATTTGTAGTTTAATAATTTTTTTATTGTTTTAAAAAAAGTAGTTTGATGATTAAATAATTATTTCATTCTTTTTACGAATATAAATTTTATTTTTAATTTACAAATATTATATTTCATTGTTAGTTAATATATTTATTTGCAACCTAATTAACAATACATAAAATTAAAAAATTAGTACCTAAAACTTAATTAACAATACGTAAAATTAAAAAAATAGTACCTAAAACTTAATTGACAATACGTAAAATTAAAAAATTAGTACCTAAAACTTAATTGGCAATACGTAAAATAAAAAAAATAGTACCTAAAACTTAATTAACAATACATAAAATTAAAAAAATAGTACTTAAAACTTAATTAACAATACATAAAATTAAGAAATTAGCACTAAAAATTTAATTATTATAATACAAAAATACTAATTAAGTAAATGTATTTTTATGTTCTATAAAAATAATAAACTATTTTCCTTTCATTCTTTCTTTTTCTTCTTCTAAAGCCGTTTTTCGTGTTTTTGTATTATCATTTTGGAATAAATTTTTTCCAAATCGATAACTAAAAGCAATCGTAAACACTCTTGTATCGTGTCTATACAAACCTGTTGCATCAATATCAGCAAATTTTGTTTCATTTCTATAAACCTCTGCCCAAAAAATATCATTTATAAATGCTTTGATAGTTCCTTTATCTTTCCAAATGCTTCTTTGAACGCCCATACTTAAAAGCCACATTGATTTTTGTTGCATAATTCCTTGTGATTGTCCTGAGTTATAATTGCCTGCTATTTCCAATGTCCATTTTTTAGGTAAACTAATTTGATGTTGCCAAGTAAAAGAATAAGCTAAAGATTGATTTTTTAAGGGAATATTTAAGTAAATCCCTGAAAATGAATTATGAAAGAAATGAAGGAAATGATTAACTTGCCATTTGTCTGTGATAGGCAAAGCAATATTAGCACTTATACCATAATTAATAAAACTTTCTAAATTATCTTTTGTATAAATCATTTCTTGCGTTGTAGAATTTTGTTTGAGTATATCGGTCATCACAAAATCAGTTTGAGAATAATTAGCCGTAATTTGTAACCATTCATCAAAACGATAATTAAGTTCGGTATGATTGGTAAATTGTGGCGTTAAAAATGGATTTCCTGCTTCTGAGGCATACAAATCTAAAAAATACACAAAAGGATTTAATGATTTATAATTAGGTCTATCGATTCTTTTGTTATAATTGATACCGATAGCGTTTTTTTTATTCCATTGATAATCAAGGGAAATTTGTGGAAATAAATTAAAATAATCACGCGTAAAGATTTGATTTGTAATGCGTTGTTCGCCTCTTGTAGTCGTTTTTTCTGCTCTTAATCCAAATTGATAAGTCAATTTATCTTTTTTACCTGAAAAATTAACATAAGCCGCCCAAATATTTTCTCTATAAATAAAATGATTGGTTCTTCTTGTATCTATGCTTTCGATATTATTGATGGTTTGTACAAATCTCATATCATTGTCTGTATTTACCCAGCTCCATTTTGCACCTGTTTCTAATTTTGATTTTCCTATTTTTCGAGTATAATCTGCTTTAAAAGCATAAATATCCATTAAAGTTGGTACTTTACTATTCAAAATAAAAACGGGAGCAATCTCTGCACCTGCTTGATTATAAGTGCGTGTGATAAAACCTTGTGGATTTCTTTGGTCAAATTTTGCGTAATCAGCATCAAAAGATAATTCTGACAAACTATCTTTTTGATAACGAATATAAAAATTGCTTGTAAATTCTCTAAAAAAATCTTTACTAAAATCTTGTGTAATTAAATTTTGATTGAGTACCGAATTATCAAAAAGTTGTGTTTGATTGCCTCCTTGCCAACTGTTCGAAGTTTGCAATCCTTGCCCCTGCACGCCCATTGTGAGCGTAGGTGAGATGTTAAAATCTGCCGCTAATTTTAAAGTATGTGTAACATTTGGCACACGATAATAAGCATTTTGATTAAAAGTAGTTGTTCCTTGTGTGCTTTGAATATTTCTATCGCTTTTATAATTATTCATCCAAACATCATAATTAAAATCATAATTGGCAGTAATATTGGTAATTCCTTTTTTATAATTAAGATGAATGCCTGTATTTTGTTTCGAAAACCAACCTTGTCCTGCACTGATATTAATATCACCATGAAATCCATTAATTGCATTTTTTTTGAGTTTAATATTGATATAACCTGCGTTGCCTTCTGCATCAAATTTAGCGGAAGGTGTAGTCGAAATTTCAATGGTTGCAATTTGGTTAGCAGGCAAACTTTTTAGCAATCTTCCGACTTGTTCGTCTGTCAAATAGGTAGGTTTTCCGTCTATGAGTACCAAAACTTCCTTTCTACCTTTGAGTGAAAGACCTCCATTTTGGTCGACTGCTACGCCTGGCGCTCTTTTTAAAATATCCGAAGAAGACAATCCATTACTAAAAACGCTATTTTCTACATTTAAAATTGTTTTATCTGCTTGGTATTCAAGAAAGTTTTTTTTGGCAAATATTTCTACACCTTCTAAATTTTTTACATCTTCTTCTAAAATAATAGTGAGTTGAATTGTTGATGAATTTTTATTGGAGAAAATAGTAGAATAATTTGTTTTGAAACCAATTTGACTTACTTTTACGTAATAATCAGTTATTTTTTGAGGAAAATCAAAACTAAATTTGCCTTCTGCATCACTTAATTGCCCTGTAATCACTGTTGAATCAGGCAAACTATGTAAACTTACATTGGCAAATTCGATGTTTTCTTTTTTTTCGTTATTGATTTGTCCTGAAATTTGTGCAAAAGATGAAAAAATAGTATTGTAAAACAATAAAAAAAGTAAAAATAAACGAAACATAGTATAAAAAATTGAGGTGTATATCTTTTTTATTATTAAAATACAAATAACACTTTTTTTTGTATTTTAGTTCTTGTTTAGTTATAAGAATATGTTATTTTTGATAATATAATAAAAAATTAACTATTTTTTACTATTAAAATGAGCATTATTTTAGTCATATATGGTTAAATAACAAACAAAAAATCTTCTTTTTATTTGTTAACAAAAAATTACAGCCAAAGTTTAGCATATTTATACTACCAAAAAAATAATTTATTTTGTTATTTTTGAGAATTATCTATCAAATCAAGTTTAATTTTTTAACTCTAATAATTTTTCTAGGTTTCTCTCATATTTCCCATCTGCTTCAATTTTTGTTATATCATTTAATGACAATAAAATAAATTTTCTGTCCAAACTTACAGATGTTCCAAATTCATTAATAACTATTGATTCACTGTCTAAATCGTAAATTTGTCCTATAAAACATACATCTTTATCTATTTCTTCAATATACACGTTTATATGTTCATATTTTCTATAAACCGATTTCAAAATAGTTTCTTTTGTAGATAAGTCAATTTCGTTTTTATATTCTATTCTTTTTGTTATATCAATGAGCCTAAATACACTTGTAATATCATTTCCTTGCCATCTTATTCTGGTTATGTTTTCTCTCAAAAGAATTGATATTCCATTATAATCACCATCTTCATTGAAACATTCTAAAACTAAAAACTCTTCATTATAGTCAATGACAAAACTATAAGTTGAATCATCAAAATGGTCTGTATAAATAAGTAAAAAAGTTTTTTCACTTTTAAATTTACTAATGTATTTTGTTTGAATATCCATATTATTTATTTTTTAAGATAGATTAGCATTTACAAAAAATTGATAATCAGCGAATTATTTAAAACACTCTACAGAATAAAAACATATAACGTGATTTTACCAACGTCTCAATAACGAATAAAATAACCGTAAAGTTCATCTATTTTTTAGAATCATAAAGTTGGTGTTAGGTTTTATAAATAAATTCTTAAAATATTACTTTAATATGAAAATCTCTATGGATTATCAATAAAACTTTTTTTACCATTTTTGGTTATTAAATGGTAAAGTAAAAATTAAGAAGTTATTTGATTTATAAAATACTTTACAGAAAATCATATTTGCACCACAAAAATATTAATTCATAATTAAAAAAATAAATATAAAAAGATGAAAAAAACGATAATTATGTTGTTGTTATCAGCATTATTGATAAATACTACAACATTTGCCCAAAAACAAAAAATAGAATTTGATAAAAAATCAAAACAAATTAAAGTTGATGGTTTGTCTATTGGTACGATTGAAACCTTGAGTGGTGGTGGAATGATGGATGCTATTAGCACATACAGCATCAAAGATATTAACAATAAAGAAGTGATGTTGGTGAAAATGTCTATTATAGCCGAAGGAATAATGCGCAAAGAGGTTACAGAAGTTACTTTTATAGAATCAGGACAAAAAGCATATCCTCCCTCAGATGATAGAAAAAGTTTATCAAAAGAATTGGTAAGAAATGGCGTACTCACTAAAGAAGGTTTTAGCAAAGAAGGAGAGAGAAAATTCATATTATTGTATAGCACAAATCCGAGTGTTAGTGCTATAAATCCTTCTAATAACAATCAAAATAACAATAATACCCCACTTTTAGAAAGAAATAGACAAGGAAATGTAAGTGTTTTTGGTGATAATGTGCAGCAAGATTTTAAAGAAATAGGTAGAATTAGCAAAAATGATGAAATCAATTCAACAGGAAAATTGATGAGTATTTATAAAATATTTAATCATCAAAATAAACAAATAGCAGAAGCAACCTCAGAATTGAATGGAGATGTTTTAAATTTAGTTACTTTTAAAGACAATGACAAACATACTATCAAAGCAGATGGAATTATGGGAAATGAAGCCAAAAAAGACATTGCTAATTATTTGATAGAAAGGTATTATTGGTAAGATGTAATAAAGTAGATACTTTTTTATTTTGAAACAACATTTGGTTTTCTCATTTTGACACAAATAAGAGCAAAAAAATCAAAAAATCTCATTTTGGGAACAAAAAATATCATTTTGGGAAATAATGAATTATATATATTTTTAATCAATTGATTATCAATAGTTTATTTTATTGGCAAAGATTTGGCAATAGTAATAGATAGAAGAAAACTTAATGCATAGCTGGTTGAAGAATTTGAAAAAACCTTTGTCTTTTAGACAAAGGTTTTTTATTTTTTATATCAAAAGAAATCGATTACATTTCCATTTGTGCTTCTGTAGCATTGATGTTATGATATACTTTTTGAACATCATCATCATCTTCCAATTTTTCAATCAATTTCATTACTTGCGTAAATTGTTCATCATTCAAATCAACCAAAGTCAATGGAATACGGCGAAGTCCACCTTCTTCCACTTCTATTTTTAAATCATCTAATTTTTTTTGTATTTTTCCAAAATCTTCCATTGAAGCAGTAATGGTAATAAATTCGTCTTCAATTTCTATATTTTCTGCACCAGCATCTATCATTTCTAACTCAAAATCATCAACAGAAATATTAGTAGGTTTTTTGATAGTGAAAATACTTTTTCTTTCAAACAAAAAATCTACTGAGCCACTTACTGCTAAGCCTGCTCCATGTTTTGTAAAATAACTTCTTACATTCGCAACAGTTCTATTGATATTATCAGTAGTACACTCAACAAAAACCGCTATTCCATGTGAAGCATAGCCTTCATAAGTAGTTTCACTATAATTTTCGCCTTCGTTTCCTTGTGCTTTTTTGACGGCTCTCTCGATATTTTCTTTGGGCATATTGGCACCCCTTGCATTCTGAACCGCTAATCTAAGTCGTGCATTGACATTCATATCAGGCAGTCCTAATTTGGCTGCTACGGTAATTTCTTTGGCTAATTTTGTAAATAAATTGCCACGTTTTGCATCTAAAGCACCTTTTTTGCGTTTAATGGTCGACCATTTACTATGTCCTGACATATTTTTTGATTTTTAGTTTTAATTTTAAGTAAAAATAAGTGTGCAAAATAGTTCAAAGTTGAGTAGAAAAATATTGCACACATTAGTATTTTTGATTATTCGTTGACAGGTGGAATGTTAAGATTTTCAAAAATTTTATCCATTTTCTCTGCATAATCAGCACTATCATCAAGAAAAAATTGTAATTCAGGAATAATTCTTACTGATTTTCCAATTCTATTTGATAGTGATTGACGAATGAGTTTATTTTTATCTTCTATATCCTCTAACAATGTAGTGGGAGATTTTGCCAATAAAAAACTCAAATAAATCCTTGCAATGCTCAAATCAGGCGTAACTCTTACGGCTGTAATTGTAATAAAAGCATTATCAAAACAATGTTGCAAATCACGCTGAAAAACGACACTCAATTCCTCTTTCACAAGGCGCGCGAATTTTTGTTGCCTTTTAGTTTCTGTATTCATAATATTTAAAGTGCAAAGATAAATATTTTTAATAATTTTTTATTCATTTTTATATAAAAATTTTGGTAGGCTGTATATTTTTGTGAAAAGTTTTTTCTGAAACACCTTTGAGCGGATTATCTTTAGTAACAATTATACCAAGATTTGTATCATTTCTCGATTTAAAAGATTTATGATAAATTGAACAATATACAAAAAAATATTGGTGATAAATGAACTATATACAACACTGACAAGCCTTCTTAACATTTTTTTCTGCTTTTTGATTGCCTAATTTCTTTGCTCTAATCCAATCTTGACAAGCTGGTCTAATTTGTTTCTGTTGGTATTTGATTATTCCACGATTGATAAGTGCTTTTGTGTGGTCAGGTTCGATTTGCAATACTTGAGTATAATCTTGTAACGCTTCTCTGTCTTTTTTTATTTTTTGATATGCCAATCCTCGATTAAAATATAAACTTTTGATATAAGTGGCATTAGGGAGATATTGAATGGCTAATTCATAATCTTTGATTGCCAATTCATACCTTCCTAACTTTAAATACGCTTGCCCTCTGCCTGCATAAGCATTTTTTGCATTCGGATTAATTCTTAAAGCAATCGTATAATCTTCGATAGATGCTTCATAATTACCTGCATATCTTTTGCTTCTTGCTCTTTTGAGATAGGCATCACCCCAGTCATTTTTTGCTTTGATTGCCTTATCAAAATCATCAACAGAGCCAATAAAATTACCTGTTTTAAATTTGGCAAGTCCGTCATCAAAATATTCCTGTGGTGTTTTTGTTTTTTCTTCTTTTTTTTGTTCTTCTTCTTTATCAGTTTGAGCAAAAACAGCCATAAAACAAATAAAAAAAAGATAAGTAAGGAAGTATTTTTTCATATAATTTGATTAGTTATTTTTTTGATTTTTTAGCAATACTTTTATAAATATTTGAAAGATATAATACAACACCATAACTATAATATGCACCGTCAAAGTCTTGCGTCAAAGTTGCATCTTTCACATTAGTAATGACTTGTCTAATACCAACTGCACCTTTTAAGCCAACCCAATTTGTAACACGCCATTGTAAGGATATGCCCAGCTGTATAGGTATAAAATTAGTGCTAAAATCTCTCAAAACTCTACCATCAGGCAAAGATATTTTGTCGCTCATTTGTGCAAAACCAACTTCAGCAGGAATACCCAACTCTATATATTTAGTATTAAAAAACATATAACTGAAACAAAAACTAAAATAATTTATTTTAGCAACTTCATCAAGGTTAATAACCGCAAATCTATTTATATTTCTGACTCTAATAGCCGTTTGAGAATTTTGTGTGAGCCAATAATAACCCAAAGTCATTTGATATTTTCCAAGCCTCCTCGCTCCTACTTGAAAACCTTGAATAGTAATAGGTGCATCTTTTAAAAAAGATTGCCTGACATCCATATTGGCAACAGGCTTCCATTTTACTTGATTGTCTGCATAATATTGCCAATCTTTTTTTATTGTTCCAATATTTTTGGTCGTATCTTGTCCAATAATTATTTCTACAAAGGTCAATAGATAACAAAATAGTACTATTTTTTTCATTTTATTTTTTGATTCGAAGAATTTTGCTGCAAAGTTATCTATTATTTTAAAACTATCATAATGATTCGAGTGATAGACGTTATAAAAATAAAAAAGTTTAAAAGCAATCAAAAAATATTTTTTTAAAAAAAAATAGTTATACTAAATATTTTTTATATGTTTCCAAACATCTATTCCTTGCAAAAGTATGTTCAACGATTGGTTTAGGATACTCAAAACTATTCAACTCAGGAATCCATTTTTTGATATAAATAAGTTGTTTATCAAATTTTTCTGTTTGAGTGGTTGGATTAAAAATACGAAAATAAGGTGCTGCATCACAACCCGAACCTGAAGCCCATTGCCAACCGCCATTGTTAGCAGCCATATCAAAATCCAATAATTTTTCTGCAAAATAAGCTTCTCCCCAACGCCAATCAATCAATAAATGTTTTGTCAAAAAACTTGCAGTAATCATACGCACTCGATTGTGCATATAGCCTGTGGCGTTCAATTCACGCATTCCTGCATCTACAATTGGATAACCTGTTTTTCCATTGCACCATTTTTCAAATTCTTCTTTGTTATTTCTCCATTCTATTTTATCATAATTGGCTTTAAAAGCACCTTTGGCGGCGTGTGGAAAATTGGCTAAAATCATCATATAAAAATCTCTCCAAGTCAATTCATTCAAAAAACTTTCATTGTGCTTTTGAGCAATTTTTGTTAATTTTCGAATACTAATTGTTCCAAATCTTAAATGAATACCCAAATAAGTTGTTCCTTTGATAGCAGGAAAATTTCTATTTTCAGCGTATTTTTCAATAATATTAATAACAATATCAGGTTTTGGAAAATCAACTTTTACCGATTTAAAATTCATTGCTTCCAATGTTATCAAATTAGTATTGATTATTTTTTCATTTTTCAAAAAATGAGAGAAATATTCTTCAGTTCGATAAGGTTTTAAACAATCATCATTCAACTGACTTCTCCATTTTCGGGCATAAGGCGAATAAATTGTGTAAGGTTTTTTGCTATCAGTCAAAATCTCTTGCTTTTCAAAAATTACTTGGTCTTTGAATGTCAAAAATTCAATATTTTTAGTAGATAAAAAAGCATGAATTGCATTATCTCTTTCTAAACCATAAGGTTCATAATCGTGATTAGTAAAAACCTTTTCTATTGTATAAAGTTCTGTGATTTCTTTAAAAATGTTAATAGGTTTTCCATAATAAACTTCCAAATTACTTCCTAACTTGACTAAATTTTCTTTTAAATTTTGGATAGTTTGATAGATAAAGTTAATTCTTTTGTCTTCTCTATCATTCAAAATATCTACAATTTCTGAATCAAAAATAAAAATAGGCAGTACATTATCGCTATTTTGGAGGGCGTGAAACAAGCCTGCATTGTCGTCTAAACGTAAATCTCTACGAAACCAAAAAATATTTGTTGTATTATTCATCTCTAAAAAATCAATAAATCAATAAAAATGTTTTCATTTTGTTTTAATTTTTTACTTATCTTTGATAATGAATGAAGTTTTTGCACACAGATAATGCTGATTTTACGGATTTTGGCAGATTTTTTTTCGTTAGTGTAAAAATTTTGTATATTAATAAAAATGGCGAAATATTTGTTTTATGCCCTCGCTTGTGTCTCACAAGCGAATCTTGTAACAAACAAGTCTTATACCAAATAACTGCTTGTGGGACACAAGCAGGGGCAATTGGTTGTGTAAATATATACATCGGAAAGTGGTTTTGGGATAAAGCTTGTCATTCCGACTGAAAGGAGGAATCTTATTGTTGGTTTACAAGTCATTTAAAAGTAATATTTTTCGCTTTGCTGAAAATGACAAATCTTCCAAAAACACTTTCCAATGTGTATATATTGATTTTTCAAAAAAAATACCTATTTTTGCATATAAAACAAAAAAATAGTACAATTTTTTATCAAATTGAAATAATATATTTACAATAAAAAAATAAAATGAACGAAATTATCAACATTCAAAATTTATCAGTTGATTATGGTGAAAAAAATGTATTAGAAAATATTTCACTCATCATTCCAAAGGCTGTTCTCTGTGGCATTGTAGGCTCAAATGGCTCAGGAAAAACAACTTTAATGAAATCTATTTTAGAACTTATCAAAATAAAAAGTGGTGAAATTAAAATTTTTGATACAAATTTAAAAAATAATAGACAAAAAATTGCTTACATTCCACAACGTACAAGCATCGATTGGGATTTTCCTGCTACGGTCAATGAAGTAGTAATGATGGGAAGAATTAATCCAAAAAATTTATTTTCAAAACCTACTAAAAATGATAAAGAAATAGTAAAAAAAATACTTGAGCAAGTAGGATTAACAACATTCACAGAAAGACAAATTTCTCAACTATCAGGCGGACAACAACAGCGTACTTTTTTGGCACGTGCTTTAGCACAAGAAGCAGAATTGTATTTGTTTGATGAACCTTTTGCAGGAATAGACAAAGCAAGTGAGGATAGTATTATGTTGATTTTGAAGCAATTACAAAAAGAAGAAAAAACAATTTTAATTATTCATCACGACCTCAATTCTATCAAAGAATATTTTGACTATTTAATTTTATTAAACAAAAATTTAGTAGCAGCAGGAAAAACAAGTGATATTTTTAATAAAGAAAATCTTGAAATTACTTATCAAGGAAGATTGCCCGTTTTTTCAGGGATATAAAATTTTAAAAAAAATCTAATTTTTTTCTACTACAATTTGATTTTTTCTTTTTTTTTAATACCTTTGCGAAAAAAAAAATTTAAAGTGATAGTTTATGGCAAATTTAAAAGAAGTTCGTCACCGAATTACTTCAGTAAAATCAACGCAACAGATTACCAAAGCAATGAAAATGGTATCCGTTGCAAAATTGCGTAAAGCACAAAATGCTATCGTTCAGATGCGTCCTTATGCACAAACTTTAGGTGGAATTATTGCCAATCTCTCTGCCAACACAGAAGGAGAATTAGGGGCTGAATATACAACAGAAAGAGAAGTAAAAAATGTATTAATCGTACCTGTTACTTCAGATAGAGGACTTTGCGGTGCTTTTAACGCCAATGTAGTGAAAGCAACTATCACACTCATTCAAGAAAAATATGCCACACAAGCACAAGCAGGGAAAATAACAATATTGCCTATCGGAAATCGTGGTAGAGATACACTTACAAGAAGAGGTTTTAATGTAAACCCTGATTATGCTGGTACTTTCCAAAATTTAAGTTTTGCAAAAGTAAAAAATGCAGCAGAATTTATCATTGATAGTTATAAAAATGGAGAATTTGATAGAGTAGAAGTTATTTATAATGAATTTAAAAATGCAGCTACACAAATATTAAAAACAGAACAATATTTACCCATCGTCAAAAGTAAAATCAACGTTGATAAAGTAAATTCACAAAATACTGATTATTTATTCGAACCATCAAAAGAGCAAATCATCAACGAATTGATACCAAAAAATTTAAAATTGCAATTATACAGAGCAGTTTTAGATTCAAATGCTTCCGAACATGGTGCGCGTATGACTGCGATGGACAAAGCAACTGAAAATGCAGAACAATTAGCGAAAGAACTTACATTAGTTTATAACAGAAGTCGTCAAGCAGCAATTACAACCGAAATTTTAGAAATTGTGGCAGGTGCAGAAGCATTGAAGGCATAATAAAAAATCAAATTTATAGCATAAAAAGAATAACATTATTGATAGAAATGATGTTATTCTTTCAGTTTTTAGTAGTTTTTTTTCCAATATTTATTGATTGTTTCTTGTTGTATTATATTCATTATTTGATTTAATTATTTTGTAAAATACAATATGAAATGTTTATAATGTTCAAATATAGTTTTAAGTAATATTATTTATTTCATTATTTTCGATTATCAGAAAAATAATTATTTTTTTGATAGCATAATTAAAATAAATTACATAACTTTGCAACACTATTGTTATAATAATTTTTATCTTCATCAAATAAAAATTGGTACGATTTTATAAGCATAAAAACAAACTTCAAAACAAACACTTTATAGTTAGTTTTCAATTTAGACAATGAATTTCAACGAATTTGTATTTTTTACGGGCTTTTTAGCCTTTATTAGTTTGATGTTAATTTTAGACTTAGGCGTTTTAAGTCGTAAAAATAAGTCAGTTTCTTTTCAAGAAGCAGCCACTTGGAGTGTTGTTTGGATTGTTGTGGCATTGATTTTCTCTTTTTTATTGTATAAATATGGAGAGCAAATGCACAACGTCAAAGATTTTAATAGTTTACAAAAAGCCGTAAACGAATATGTGGATAAGGATAGCCGTAAAGATGTTATTTTAGATGCCAATGATTACGAAAAAAGTGTTCAAAGTTATAGAAGTTTAATTGCTTTAGAGTTTTTGACAGGTTGGATATTAGAATATTCTTTGTCTATTGATAATATTTTTGTAATTATTTTGATATTTGCTTCCTTTAAAGTGCGGGAGAAATATTATAAAAAGGTATTATTATGGGGTGTTTTGGGAGCAGTAGTGATGCGGTTTATATTTATTTTTGTAGGTTCTGCTTTGATTCATCGATTTGAATTTATTTTATATATTTTTGGTGGAATTTTGATTTTTTCAGGCTATAAAATGCTCACAGAAAAAGAAGAAGAAGAAATTGATACCGAAAAACATCCTGTTGTAAAATTAGCCTCTCGTTATTTTTCCGTTTTCCCAAGATATGTAGCAAATAGATTTTTTGTGAGAAGAATGGGAAAAGTATTTATCACTCCATTATTTTTAGTTATTTTAGTGATTGAATTTACAGATTTATTATTTGCTGTCGATTCAGTTCCTGCCGTTTTTGCAGTAACCAAAGACCCTTATTTAGTATTTTTCTCTAATATTTTTGCGATAATGGGTTTACGTTCTATGTTTTTCTTTTTGTCAAATGTAATGCATTTATTCCATTACCTCAAAACAGGATTGTCATTTTTGTTGATGTTTATTGGCTTAAAAATGATTGTTTCTATTGCTTGGCACGAAGGTTTAGAAATGATAGGTTATGAAAATTGGTACTCCCTACTCATTATTCTTGGCATACTTGTTATTAGTGTGGTTGCTTCTTTGTTGTTTCCTGTCAAAAAAGAAGGACATAGTCATTAATCATTGCATTTAATATTGTAGAAAATTCTTTTATGAAAATTCTTGTCATTCGTTTTTCTGCCATTGGTGATATTGTTTGGACAAGCCCTGTAGTGCGCTGTCTAAAGCAACAAATTCCTAATGCAATCATTCACTTTTGTACCAAAAAAAGTTATGAGGAAGTGGTAGAAGCCAATCCTTTTATTGACAAAATTCATTTTTTAGATAAAAAAGGTTTGAATTATTTGATTAGAAATTTAAAAAAAGAAAATTTTGATGTGGTCATTGATTTGCATAATAACCAAAGAACAAATTATATTAAATTTTGGTTAGGAAAAAAATCCTACACCTATCAAAAATTAAGACTAAGAAAGTGGCTTTTTGTGCAGTTTAAAATGAAAAATATGCTACCTAAAAATCACGTAGCAGATAGATATTTAGCAACTTTAGCACCTTTAGGTGTTTATTCTGATGGAAAAGGTTTAGATTTTTTTATTGCTGAAAATAAAATAATTCCTGATGATTACTTTCCTATTATCTATCAAAAAAAAGGATTTGTTGCTTTTGTAATTGGTGCAAGTTATTTTACAAAACGACTTCCTATTGCCAAAATGGTAGAATTATGCAAAAAAACAACATTACCGATTGTTTTGGTAGGTGGAAAAGAGGATGAAGATAACGGCAATCAACTCATCAAACTATTTGAAGAAGAAACAAATCAAAAAGGCATAATTTGGAACACTTGTGGACAATTAAGCATTGCACAATCTGCATCAGTCGTTCAAAAAGCAAAAATGGTATTCGCACACGATACAGGTTTGATGCATATTGCGGCGGCATTTCACAAAAAAATTTATAGTATTTGGGGAAGTACAGTGCCTGAATTGGGTTTGTATCCTTATAAAACTGATTACATAGCCTTAGAAAATTTGAATCTTTCTTGCAGACCTTGCTCGAGAATGGGCAAAAAAAAATGTCCCGAAAAACATTTTAAATGTATGAATGATTTAGATTTTTCTGCAGTAAAAGAATAAAAAAAAACTTTTAGATTTTATTTTTCTAAAAGTTTTTAAATTTTATTTTTATAAGATAACTAATCTCGACTTACCCCCATAAAAGAAGCAACATAATATAACAAAGTTGCCAAAGCACCCAAAGCAGCAATTACATAAGTCATAGCAGCAGTATTGAGGGCATCTTTTGCCATCGCATGTTCTTCTCTTGTAACCACTCCCCTATCAGTCATCCAAACTAATGCTCTTTTACTTGCATCAAACTCTACAGGCAAAGTAACAAAACTAAACAAAGTAATTACGCCATAAGCACCAATAATTAACAATAAAATGGTTGTAATTGGAATGAAGGAGTATAAAAAATAACCACCAAAAAATGCAACAATAAACAAAATATTTAAAAACCAACCACTAATGCTTTGTAAAGGCACCATTGCCGAACGAAATTCTAACATCGAATAAGCGGTTGCGTGTTGCACTGCGTGTCCGCACTCGTGGGCTGCAACTGCGGCTGAAGCAGCTGAATTACCATGAAATACTTGTGGGCTAAGATTAACAGTTCTTTCTGCGGGATTATAATGGTCTGTAAGATGACCTTCTACACAGGTAATTTGTACATCATAGATTTTATGGTCTTTTAACATCATCTCCGCTATTTCTGCACCTGTCAAATTGGCTCTTAAACCAATTTTTGAATAACGATTAAATTTTGATTTGAGTTGCCAATGAACAATTAAACTTGCTATCATCGTAACTCCAAAAATTATCCAAAGAATCATATTTTTATATAAGTTTTTAAGTTTTTTATTGATTATAAAACTACAATTTTACGTCCAAAGTTCCAAAAATTATTTATAAAAATGAAAGTTTTTTTATCAGACTTATTTTGTATTTTGCGATAGTGATAGAAGCAGACCTGCAGAGACAAAAAGAGAGGAAAAAACAAGGTTTCCGCAGCTAATTTAAGTCTGTAAAAAAAAGTAAAAATATTACAACTAATGCTCCTATTACAGTGCAATATTTTTACTTTTTTATTTTTTAGAATACTACAATCATTTGATAAATATTAAAATAATTATGTTTTTTATCAAAATAGTTATATAATAAATTTTTATAATAAATTTTTATAATAAATTTTTATAATAAATTTTTATAATAAATTTTTATAATAAATTTTTATTGTAGAACTTTGCAATAAGTTAAATAGTCGACTAATTTAATAATTTCATTTACTTAATTTTAAAATTTTAAATTACATTTTTTATGTTAAAAGTTATTTTGTCAATTTTATTAGTTTTTGTTTTTGTATCTTGTAATAAGAAATCAATAGAGCCTCAAAGTGAAATAGTATCTAAACAGAAAATTACCTTATCGCGTACCGATAATATTAGTAAATTATCTAAAAATCAAATGTTTTTAGATTATTACTATGCTCTAAATAATACATCAACATTTGCTGATATGTTGGATACTGATGATAAAATTAGTGGTTTCATATCAAATATTTCCAATCTTGCAAATGAACTTAATCGCAATCCTACAAATACTAATCGTGATAATTATGTAGTTTCTCTCGGTTTTTCTAATTATGTTGATTTTACTGAAGTTTCTGGTAAAATTAATGAATTAGAAGCGATATTATTAAATAATTATGAAGGATTTATTGGTCTAACCAATAATGACAAACAACAACTTATTGATGATAGTATTGGTCAGATGGATGAATTAAATGGAAGACGTTCTTTTAGAAGATGTGTTAATAGAGCTAATAGACGAATGCATGCAGCAATTGAAGCTTCTGAAAGTTTAGAAGATGAGATAGATTCTATTCTTCAGCAAAATAGTATTGATGTAAGAGACTGTGCTAGAAGATATTTAGACTAATTCACAAAGGGAGTGTCCAAAAATTAAAAAATTATCTATTTTTATATATGTAAATTATTGATTATCAATATTTTATACATATAATTTTTTTAATATTAATATTTTTTGGATACTTTTTTTTCATTTTTTCAATCACTTTTTTATATGAAAATCTCTATTCTACTTGCTTCAATATTACTTTCTTTTTCTTTAACAGCACAAAATAAAAATATTAAAGAAAAAGAATTAATAAATATATTTCGTGAAGTAAAGTCTAAAATGGCTTCAACAGAATTATTAATGAATGGTAGTTATGAACACTTTTCAAATTTTTCTTCTGACTCATCTAATCTTTTGAGTAATAGCTGTTTTGATGAAATCAATATGCAAATTCTACAAAATTACAAAGAAAAAAAAGTAAAAATTAATATTGATAACATTCATACTTTTGATATGACTTCTACACTATTACCTGATAAAATATATATGTTACGAATCTATCTTTATAAAAAGTTAATAGAAATGACCAATCCCATTTATCATAATTTTTTAGATGAAAATAAAATAAAAGAATATAAATACACAATAAACGATAACAAGTTAAAAAATAACACTTTGATTATTTATTTTTCTCAAAATAATAAAACTAAACAAAAATTGTTAAAGGGTGAAATTCATATCAACATACAAAATAATCATCTACTCGAAAAAATTATTATTGATGAGGTACAAATAAAAAATACAAATACTGATGAAATTATAAATATTCAAATAAATAAAAAAACAATCATCAATTACACACACGAAAGAGAAATAACTGTACCAAAATCTATTCTATTTGAAAAAAAATCTATTGAGAAGATTAAAGAAGATGGTAGTATTTTTTTTGAAATTGAAAATTATGAAACAAGAGAAAAAATAAATTTCTCAAATTACCAAATACAAACAATGCCTGTAAATCTAAATTTTATTGACACAAATTCATCATTTAGAAAAATAATGGAAATTGCGGATAAAAATAATGATACAACTAAAATAGTACACATTAACAAAATTTTAAATAAAATTCCTCAATGGTATAAGATTTGGAATATAGATAGTATTAATTCTAATGAAAATGATATTATACAAATTTTAAAAAACTCTTGGAAAGCGTGCAAAAAAAATACAACTCTTTCATACCAAATAAGCTATCTTAATGAATTTGAATCAAAAAATATTAAAGAAGCAGATGTGTATTTTTCTAAAAAACCATTTGGCACTTTTGGAAGTCATTTTATAACAAAAAATAAAGAAAATATTTTTTTATTCAAAAATGGATTGCTCACAAATATATCACACACTCATAAAAATATCATAGATAAGATTTATGTCTGGAAAGCAGATGCTGATGATGTTGGTAATATTAATAATATTTATCGAAACAAAATGCTTTTTATGCCATTAGTGCGTAGTGATATTTTTTTTCCTGAATTTATTAAAATTGCATATCAAAGTAAAAATACAAAAATATCAAATAAAATAATAAATGATGTTAATTGTTTTGTGATTGAAACTGTTTATCAGAAAGATTTATCAAGGACTAAAATTTATTTGTTTATCAACAAAGATAATTATTTGCCTATAGAATTATTATTAGAAACAAGTTTTAGTGATAATTTTGATATTAATTTTCAAGAAAATAATACTACAAAACGTTTTCAAAAAATACAAAATATTGCAAATATAGATAATTTTGAAGAATTATGGCAGATAACACTACAACAATACCAAAATTATCAATATAAAGTTTGGCAAGAACCTGATAGAACAGAAGAAGATAATCTTATAAAGTTTTATCTCGAAAAAAATAAAAAATAGACGCAAACAACGGCGAAAAATTTTCAAATAAAATAAAATAAAATAAAATAAAATAATTTTCTTTTTTGTATTTTGCGATAGTGATAGAAGCAGACCTGCAGAGACAAAAAGAGAGAAAAAAACAAGGTTTCCGCCGTTTTTTTCTCTCTTTTTTGGCTCTGTGCTTTGCACGATAGCACGTAATCGCCCAAAAATATTTTATCAATGTAATTTTTTAGATTTTTTTTTCAAATAATGTAGTTTTTTGGTACAAACTGATACATATTTAATTGGATAAAAAACGTAATTGAATTGATTGTTTATGTTGAAAAAAATTATTTATTATATTGGACAAGTATTCGAAAGTTTGAGGTTTGCTACACAAGCCTTGACTGGTAATTTGTTACGTACTTTGTTATCTTTATTGGGTGTTACGATTGGTATTTTTGCGATAATTTCTGTTTTTACGATTGTAGATTCATTGGAAAATCGTTTGAAAGATGATTTATCTTTTATTGGTGATGACGTAATTTATATTCAAAAATTTCCTTGGTCATTTGGTAATTCGGATTATCCTTGGTGGAAATATGTAGCACGCCCTTCTAATTCGGTTAGAGAATATAAATTTTTAGAAAAAAATTTGACGCAGGCTGAAGCAGTTGCGGTAATGATGCGAAAAATGGGACTTACGGTTAAGTACCAAAATAGTTCGATGAGCAATGTTTTGGCTTTAGGTACTTCTTATCAATTTAATAAAATTACTGATTTTGAGATTGCGGAGGGACGTTATTTTACACCACAAGAAATAGAAAATGCAAGAGATGTAATGCTTATTGGAGCAACGGTTGCTGAAACTTTGTTTCCACAAATTTCGCCTGTTGGAAAAACTATCAAACTAAGAGGCAGACAATTTACAGTAATTGCAACGCTGAAAAAAGAAGGTGCTAATTTGTTTGGGGAAACTTCTTTAGATGAAAGAGTAATGATTCCTTATGGTGCTTTTAGTAAAATATTTAGAGTAGGTTACAAAGGTGTCGACCCGATGATTGCTGTAAAAGGTAAAAAAACGGACAAAAATTTATATGAATTAGAAGGAGAATTGCGTGGATTGATGAGGGGAACAAGAAGTTTAAAACCTTATCAAGATGATAATTTTGCTTTGAATCGTACCGAATTATTTGCTGATGCACTCAATTCTTTGTTTGGTGTGGTAAGTTTTGCGGGTTGGATAATTGGTGGTTTTTCTATTTTAGTAGGCGGATTTGGTATTGCTAACATTATGTTTGTATCTGTAAAGGAACGCACAAATTTGATTGGTATTCAAAAATCATTAGGGGCAAAAAACTATTTTATATTGTATCAATTCTTATTTGAGGCAGTATTTTTGAGTTTGATTGGTGGATTAGTGGGTTTATTTTTGGTGTATTTATTAACTTTTATTCCATTGGGTTCACTTACAATTAGTTTGAGTTTAAAAAATGTAATAGTAGGACTTGGCGTAGCGGGCATTGTAGGAGTGGCTTCAGGGTTAATTCCTGCTTATATGGCTTCAAGATTAGACCCTGTGGAGGCAATCAGAGCAAAATAAATAGAATATACTTATTTAGTGGATTTGAAATAAATTTGGGATTAAAATAATATATAAATATTGATAATTTTTATCAAATTTACTTTATTATTTTAGTTCCTTTTTCATTTTTTAGAAACCAAAAAAATAATCTACTCAAAAAAATGAATAGATTATTCGGTGTAAAAAAACTATTTTTGTATTGATAAATGAAACATTATCCGTTATCTAAAATTCAATAAAAATTATTTATTTCTATTGAATTTATCAGAAATTTTTGCTAATTTCTGTTTTAATTCTTCTGTTTGTTGTTTTAAAAACTCTAAATGTTTGAGTTGAGGTGATAAATGAGCTTGTAATTTATTTTCCATATATTTATTGTTGTATTATTATGATGTATTATTTTCGTGTTATATTGTGTTTTTCTGCTAATTTCACTAATTTAGCTTTTGCTTCTTCTGTTTTTTGTTTGATAAACTCAATTCTTTCTCTATCAGAAGAATTTATTTGAGAGATATTTTTATTTTCCATAATTTTACTGTAATTTTGTGTAGAAGTTTGTTGTACTTTGTATTGTTTTGGTAATGCAAATATAAATGATAATTTTAAGCAAAAATATTTTAATCGATAAAACGTAAAAAAAATACGATAAACAACATAAATACATCGATAAGTTTTTTTAAACACAAATAAAAAATGCAAAAAGTTAAGATAATTCATCAAAATAATCACGCTTTGCCTGAATATGCTACTGAAGGCGCATCAGGTATGGACGTGAGAGCAAGTATTGAAAATCCAATTATTATTAAACCTTTAGAAAGAATACTTGTAACAACAGGTATTTTTATTCAACTCCCTGAAGGATATGAAGCACAAATCAGACCCAGAAGTGGATTGGCTTATAAAAATGGTATTACTGTACTCAATTCGCCCGGCACTATTGATAGTGATTATACGGGTGAAATCAAAATATTGCTTATCAACTTATCCAAAGAAGATTTTATCATCGAAAATGGAGAAAGAATTGCACAAATGATTATCGCTCCTTATACCAAAATAGAATGGGAAAAAGTAGAAGTTTTAACCACAACCCAAAGAGGTGAAGGTGGATTTGGTAGTACAGGAAAAAAATAGTTATTTCTCTTTTTTAAGTAAATAAGATTGATGCTTCATTTTATCAGCAATTTATAACATTGATTATCAACTCATTATAAAAAAAATAAAAAATAATTTCAAAAATATTTGCAATCAACTAAAATATTAGTTAATTTTGTATCGTTATTTAATTAGTACAAAAAAATAAACAACGATTACAATGGAAAATAAAAAAAATGAGCAGGTAAATCTTGCTAAGAAAAACAAGTTATTTTTTGGTTTAGGCTTGATAATAAGCATCAGTTTAGTTTTAGTCGCTTTTGAAATGAATTTTACTTATCAATTATCGGCTGACGCATTAGCACTCAAAAAAGAAGAAGTGAATGAAAATGCAATGATAGAACCACCGCGTACAGAAGAAATGAAGCCACAACTTCATCAACCTATTCAAGCACCAGAAATAAAAGAAGTGCCTGATAAACAAAAAGTAAAAACTTTTATTGAAGAAACTACAGAGGATAAACCAACTGACCAAGTGAAAGTAATTACGCCAAGTGATGAAACCACACTCAAAATTATTCCTAAAAAAGAGGAAAAAGAGGATATTCAGCTCATTTATAATGCACACGAGTTGCAAGAGCAAGCAGAATTTATAGGCGGGCAAAAGGAATTTTATAAATTTTTATCAAAAAATATCATTTATCCAAAAATGGCACGTAGAGTCAATACACAAGGAACTGTTTATTTGGAATTTGTGATTGAAAAAGACGGAACATTGAGCGATATAAAAATCAAAAAACCAATTGCTAATGGAAATGGTTGTAATGAAGAAGCTATGAGAGTTTTGAAAGCTTCACCAAAATGGAAACCTGCCAAGCAAAGAGGTGTTTATGTAAGACAAAGAATGATTATTCCTGTAAAATTTACTATAGAATAAAAAAAAACCTCATTCAAAAAAAATGAATGAGGTAGTTTTATTATTAACTAAAAGGCAATTGTTTTTTATAAATCAATTCTTACAATATTATAACCTGATATTTTAACTGCTTGTTTTGCATCAAAAATAGTAGATTTAAAAGATGCCCTCAATAAATTGATGGTTGTACCTTCCCCACTTTTACGCCTATCTTCTGGAACACCGTCGAAAGCAGATTTAGGCAATACAAACTTTCCGTTATCAGGAATAGACTGCACATAAGCAAATGTATTGATATCAGCAGGATCATTTTTATCTCTTTGAAAACTAACCACAATCAAAACACCATTATAATTTTTTGTATCAGGCTCCCATTCTAATGCCAGGTCTTCTTCAGTAGATATACAAGTTTTACCACCAGATGGTTTAAGCACAGGTGATATCATTTGTATTCTTTCAGGCACATATATAGAATCAACAAAAATACCTTTTCCAGTAGTTGGAATTTCAAACTTCACTATTTTACCATAAAATTGTTCAGAAAAACTGGCATCTCTTTGGTAATAATTACTATTTTGCGTAAATGGAAGTTCTATATTATTTAATTTTACACTACCATTGTTAAAAAAATCTACTTTCCCTGTTTCGCTGGAAATGTAACCACCAATATCATACCCACCTGCTGCTGGAGAACCAGTTGGAATATTTTTACTCTGATAAGATACCAAAAAATAAGCGCTTGCTTTCTGACTTAAAAAATTATAATAAGCAGATGGTGGCATCAACGCTTCTTTTTTTACCAAGTTGCTATAATCCAGAGCTTTAGGCTCTACTTGTGTTTTTAGAGTACAATGACTCAATAAAAACATAAAAAATAAAAAATTTGTCAATAAAAGTTTCATATTATTCATTAGGGGTTAAGCATATCACATTTAGAAGATCCACGTCGCATTATCACACAATTACCATTACCACATAAACCTGTACCAAGTACCATATCCATAAAAATATCACCTGCTGAAGAACCATTAAAAGTTTTTCTATAATCAAATCTTACTTTTCTCACAGCATTTGATATAGCACAACCTCCATAGAGACCGCTTTGAATACAAGTAGTGAATTGTCTTGTATAAAGCCCAACACTAATTTCATATTCTCTGTCTGATGGTACAGTTATTTGAATATAGTTACTTTGTGAGCCAAATTGTTCAGCCTTTGATTTTCCTATCAATTTAGTTTCATTATAATCTCTAGCATTTACCGTTACACGCATAGAAGCATATTGACATAATCCTTGGGTATCTACCAAATTATCAGGTGGAAAATTCAGTCCACCAGTATTTGTTGCAGTGTTGTATGCACCAAAACTTAAAGGAAATAAGCTTAAGGGACAACCTGAATCTAATTGTTGTAATGGTGAATTTCCAAGTTCATTTTGATAAGAATTTAAAAATAATCTTATATTTGTTGTCTGCACAGGGTCATCTCCCGGTCCACTTGATTTTGCCTCCCCACTCTTAGGCGGATAAAACATAAGTAGGCATACAAGTCCCATCATTGTTGCTACTACCAATAACGATTTTTTCTTGTATAAAGTTCTAAAAAGTTTTTTCATAAAGAATAAATTTAGGTGAATAAATAATTCTGTGCAAATCTAAAAAGTTATTTTAAGAAAAAAAAAAAAAATAACATTTTTTTCTTATTTTTGCAAAAAAAATTAAAGTATGGCTTTAAAACTCTTTTTATGCACTTTTATCAGTACGTTAAGTTTTCGTATTGCATTTCAATCTTTTTATTTTTGGTTTTTTATTTTTATTTTCTTCCTACCTATTTTGTGGTTAGAAAATGAAGTTTATACAAAAAAATTAAAAAAAAGATACTTTTTTATATGGATTTGGCTCATATTTTTATTTATCAATGTTTCAGTTTTGTACTGGACGGTAAATGATACTTTGATAAGTTCTATTATTTTGTATGTTTGTAATGGTTTATTAATGAGTTTACCAATTTTATTATTTTGTGTTTTGCACCGTAGATTAGAAAAATTATTGACTGAAAAATATGTTTATGTTGGTTTTGGGTTGTTTTGGTTGAGTTTTGAGTATTTACATTCTTTGTCTGACTTTGCTTTTCCTTTTTTAAATTTGGGTAATATTTTTTCGAGTATTCCTCAAATTATACAATGGTTTAGTATTACAGGAATTTTAGGTGGGAGTTTTTGGGTACTTTTAGTGAATGTATTTATTTTTATAACTTATCAAAAATCAACACATCAAAATATATTCACATTAATTTTTTTAGTAGTTATGCCTATTTTTATTTCTTTTTTGATGTTATATACCACTGAAAAAGATAAAGAAACCAAAGAAATTTTAATTATGCACCCAAACATGGTGCGTTACGGACAAGATGCTTTGTTACATATCGAGCAAATCAATAAATATACAGAAATTATCAATAAAAATATTACTAAAAATACTGATTATGTTTTGATGCCCGAAACGGCTATCCAAATAAAACAATGGAGGCATTTGTTAGATAATCATTTGCCTACTTTATTTTTTCAACAAATTACAAAAAAATATCCAAAATTAAAAATTATTGCAGGTGTTATTACTTCTGAATATTCTAAAGATAGTATCGAAACAGAAAAAGAAAAATATACAAATAAGCATTTTAAAACTTATAATGCTATGATACAAATTGACAACACAAAAAATGTCCAGTGGCGTACAAAATCAAAATTAGTTCCTTATGAAGAACGCAGACCTTATTATTTAGATTGGTTCAGTCCAATTTATTTTTATTTTGGAGGTGAACGTTGGAATTATACCAAAAATTTAGGAATAGAAAATAATTTTTTTGAAGATAATATTTCAGGGCTTAATGTTGTACCTTTGATATGTTATGAATCATTTTTTGATGAATTTGCTACTACCAAGATGAATCAAAAAACAATGTTTTTAACTTGTTCAGCAAATGAAGTTTGGTACAAAAATACAGAAGGTATAACACAAGAATTTGAAAAAATAAGACTTTTAGCTATTTGTACAAGTAAATCTGTGGCACGTTCTTCTGATTTTGGTGGAAGTGGTTTGGTAGATAAACAAGGGAATGTTTTAGTAAAATTAGATAATGATAAAAAAGATTTTTTACTTGTTAATATTCCTATCAATACAAAAAATACATTATTTATGTATTGGGGAGAAATTATAGGTAAAATTGCATTATTTTTTATGTTATTTATTATTCTTGTTATTTTATCTTGCAATTATACTTAAAAATAAATGATAAATTATTTAAAATCAAAATAATTATCCTAAAATTATATAAATTTTGAATGGTATTGCTTGTTTATCCAAAAGCAACAAACTAACGCAAAATACGATTGATAAATAATTTCAATTAAAGTTTTTATATGAAAATAAGCATTGTTTTTAAAAAAAACCTCATTCAAAAAATTGAATGAGGTAATTTTATTATTAACTAAAAGAAAGTTTCATTTTTCTGTGCCATTTCTCTTAATTTCGCAGTAGGTCTAAATCTTTCTCCTGACACGTCTGCCAATTCATCTAATTCTTTTACAAATTTTTGTAAGCCAACGCCATCAACATAAGAAAAAATCCCACCTGTATAAGGAGCAAATCCCCACGCTAATATTGAGCCAATATCACCATCAGTAGCACTATGCAAAACACCTTCTTCTAAACATTTTACTGCTTCGATGGCTTGTCTATGCAAAATACGTCTTTTGAGATATTCCATATCAGGTTGTTCTGCTTTGACAGGATACAATTCTGCTAATCCTTCCCAAATATATTTTTTACCATTTTCAGGATAAGCATAAAAACCTTTTCCGTTTTTCTTTCCAAATCTTTCTAATTCTTCTACAAATTTTTTGACAACTTTTCCACTTGGGATACTTTCGATTTTCTCACCTGTGTCTTGTTCTTGTTGTTTCATTACTTTGTAAGCCAAATCAATAGCCACTGCATCAGCCACATCAAGCGGTCCGACAGGCATTCCTGCCATTACTCCTGCGGTTTCAACTAATTGTGGATGTATTCCTTCTGCTACCATTTCAATTCCCTCTGATGTATAGGTTCCAAAACATCTTGAAGTATAAAAACCTCTTGAATCTTCTACAACAATAGGCGTTTTACGAATTTTTGTAACATAATCTACTGTGAGAGCAATCGCATGTTCTGATGTTTTTTTACCTTTGATTATTTCTACCAAAGGCATTTTATCTACGGGAGAGAAAAAGTGAATACCAATAAAGTTATCAGGTCTTACACTTGCTTCTGCCAAACCTGTAATAGGCAATGTAGAAGTATTAGAACCAAAAACAGCGGTTGCTGGAATAACTGCCTCTGTTTCTTGTGTTACTTTGTATTTTAATTCGCGATTTTCAAATACTGCTTCAATAATCAAATCACAACCTTCTAAATCTTTTACATTTTCAGTAGTTTGGATTAAATTCAGTAAAGCATCTGATTTTTCTTGCGTTGTTTTTCCTTTTGATATGCCTTTTTTACACAAATCACGTGAATAATCTTTTCCTTTTTCGGCAGCCGCCAAAGTTACATCTTTTAATACAACTTGCATACCTGCCATTGCTGTTACATACGCAACACCTGCACCCATAAGTCCCGCACCCAAAACGCCTACTTTTTTGATAGTTGCCACAGGAATATTTTTTGGTCTTGCAATACCTTTATTTGCTTCACCCATTGCCACAAAAAGCGTTCTAATCATACCTCTTGGCTCTGGTCGTCCCATTAATTCCACAAAATATCTTGCTTCAATAATCAATCCTTTGTCGATTGGCACTTGCAAACCTTCATAAACACATTTCATAATGTATAATTGAGCAGGATAGTTACCTTTTGTTTTATCCATCATCAAGGCTGTACCCGGAAGCATCAACATTGCACCTTTTGGACTTTGAATAGCACCATTTGGAATTTTGAAACTATCTTTATAAACAATTTTTCCTTTTTTCTCTTCGTCCCAAGGTTGCATTGCTTTTGGATTTGCTTCTATCCATTTGCGGGCTGCTGCCAACATTTCTTCACGATTTGCGGCTAATTCATTAATCATTCCTACTTTGAGTGCATCTTGCGGACTCATTTCTTTTCCTTCTAATAAAATCGGTGCGGCTGCTTCAATACCTAACATTCGAGGCAAACGTTGTGTGCCACCTGCGCCAGGGAAAAGTCCAATTTTTGCTTCAGGCAATCCAATTTTTATTTTTGGATTATTGATAGCAATTCTATAATGGCATAACAAAGCAATTTCATAACCACCACCCAGAGCATGTCCGTTGATGGCAGCTACAAGAGGTTTGCCACAAGTTTCAAAACTTCTAAACATTAATTCTAAGTTTTTTTGGCTTTCGAATTGTTTTTTTGCATCAAAATTTTTAAGCAACCCTTGTAACCATTTCAAATCTGCTCCTGCAAAAAAATTATCTTCTTTTTCAGAAGCAATAATAATTCCTTTGACATTGCTATCTTGAATAGCATTTGTCATATTCTCGTGAAAGGCTTTCATTGAATCATCATTCATGACGTTCATTGGATAACCTTGCATATCAAAACTAACGGTCGCAATGCCGTTTTCTACGCTGTATTTTATCATAATATTTTGTGGATTTCTCAACTAAAAAAATAGTATGCAAGCTGAGTATATCAATAAAAAAAATATTTTTTGAACTTTGTATAAATCTTTCTTTTATTTAAACCACAAATATAAATGTAAAGTTTTAAAATTACAAAAATATTAATATTTTTTTTTCAAACGATTGCGAAAATAAGGTTTTTTCTTGTGAAAAACTAATCATTTACTCTTTTTATATACATCGGAAGGTGTTTTTAGGAGATTTGTCATTTTGAACGAAGCGAAAAATCTTAGTTTTAAATGAGTATCTGTAAACCAACAATAAGATTCCTCCTTTCAGTCGGAATGACAAGGTTTAGCCCAAAACCACTTTCTGATGTGTATATTTATCAATTTCTGCCTCTCATTTTAAAAAATTTCTTATTGATGTTCCACTTCTAAAATCATTGCCACCACTTTTTGTTGATTACTTTTAGCAGAAAAGGAAATTTTTGAATTTTGAAAATTTGTATTTTTTACTAAATCATTACCCAAAACAGCATTTACTTTTTGTGCAAAATCGCCTTCTTCTGCCGCAATTCTACTTTTAATATCTTGAATATCAAGTGGTTCTTTGCTATACAATAAACACATATAATCTTTTCCTATAGTATTATCCATTCTTACAAAATGCTTTTCGCTTGGCAAAGCAATACTATTTCCTTTATAA
>RDZP01000189.1 GCA_004294005.1 Cytophagia bacterium | reverse complement strand
TCAAATCAATAATGTATTTCGTCTTATCTACATACAAATAATTTTCTTCTCTAATTCTACTAAAATCTTGTATGCCCGCAGGTAATTTTTGCATTTTTTGTTGTGTCTATTTTTACACTTTTTTTGAATTTAGCCTACATAATTTTACTATTTTGTAGGCTAAAAATGGTTGAATTATAAATGAATTACCTCGCCATAAGCAGCGGCAGCAGCTTCCATTATCGCCTCCGACATAGTTGGATGCGGGTGAACAGATTTAATAATTTCGTGTCCCGTAGTTTCTAATTTTCGTGCTACTACAACTTCTGCAATCATTTCTGTAACATTCGCTCCAATCATGTGCGCTCCTAACCACTCGCCATATTTGGCATCAAAAATTACTTTGACAAAACCATCTTTTGTACCTGAAGCACTCGCTTTGCCAGAGGCAGAAAAAGGAAATTTACCAACTTTAATATCCAAACCTAATTCTTTTGCTTTTTTCTCTGTCATTCCTACTGATGCTATTTCAGGCTGACAATACGTACAGCCCGGAATATTGCCGTAGTCCAAAGGTTGTGGGTGATGTCCTGCGATTTTTTCCACACAAATAATTCCCTCTGCTGATGCTACGTGAGCCAATGCTGGACCTGAGGTAATATCACCAATTGCATATACGTTAGGAATATTTGTTTTGTAATATTGGTCTACCAAAACTTTGCCTTTATCAGTGGCAACGCCCACTTCTTCTAATCCGATACCTTCCAAATTGGTAGTAACTCCAACAGCAGAAAGTACTACATCACAAGTCAAAGTTTGCTCTCCTGTGGGGGTTTTAATTTTTACTTCACATTTTTGCCCCGCAGTATTGACCGCTAAAACCTCAGAATTAGTCATAATTTTAATACCTGATTTGGTATAAGATTTTTCTAATTGTTTTGAAATATCTTCATCTTCAACGGGAACAATAGTAGGCATAAATTCTACAATCGTAACTTTTGTACCAATTGAATTATAGAAATAAGCAAATTCAACACCAATCGCACCCGAACCCACAATGACCATCGATTCAGGTTGTTTTTCTAATACCATTGCTTTTCTATAGCCAATAATTTTTTCATTATCAATTTTAAGGGCAGGCAATTCTCTTGCACGCCCACCTGTAGCCAAAATAATATGCTCAGCACTGTACAAAGTTTTTTTTCCGTCTTTGTCTGTAACTTCTACTTGTTTATTTTTGGCTAATTTTCCGTGTCCAAAAATAGTATCAATTTTATTTTTTTTGAATAAAAAATTAATACCTTTGCTCATTCCATTGGCAACATCTCTGCTTCTTTTTATCATAGCATTAAAATCTACGCTTGGATTTTCTACATGAATACCATAATCTTTTGCGTGTTGTATATAGTCAAAAACTTGCGCACTTTTCAACAATGCTTTTGTTGGAATACAACCCCAATTTAAACAAATTCCACCTAATTCTTCTTTTTCAATTACTGCGGTTTTTAGCCCTAATTGTGAAGCACGAATAGCAGCGACGTAGCCGCCAGGTCCGCTTCCTATCACAATTACATCATATTTTTCAGCCATATTATTTATTTATTTATTTAAAAACTGCACAAAAATAGGTTTTGTTTCTCAAAATAACAAAAAATATTCATTTTAAATAAGAATATTGATTTATTTTTTCTTTTTTTCTTATTTTTTATCAATCAATTTTATTGTTTTTTATGTTTTATATCCCATAAAAAAGAGATTTTTATCAAGTATAAATTATAAAAACGATAAATATTATTATTTTTTTTGCATTAAATTTGATTTTCTCTAAAATTTGTATTTATTTTGCATTAGTAATAAAATTAAAACTAAAATCGTGAAAATACTCAAAACTTTTGCGTTGTGTGCGATATGTGCTTTATCTGCCTGCGCTACTGACAATTATAACATTGGTGAAACTGCCAAAGTAAAAGATGTAAACGAAAAAAGCGAATATGTCTATGGAGATGGGAAAGGAAAACCTGCTCGTCAAACTAAAAATACTTATCCTGACCCAGCTGATGCACAAGCACGTGCAGACAAGGTGCGTGAAAAGTTTTTTGGCGTAACTGTAAGTGCTGAAACAGGTGTTGCTAAAGACAGTACAAAGAAAGAAGAGAAGAAAGAGGAAGTCAAAGATACAAAAGACGCTAAAAAGAAATAAAATCACAAGAAAATTTTATAAACAACTTTCTTGCTTCATAAAATGTAATTATAAAAAAAATCCAAAAAATAAGTTTTTTGGATTTTTTTTGTTGTATAGCTATTCTGACAATTGTGGGAGTTATCAATGCCATCACTATCAATTATCTGTACTAAAAACCAATTTGTTTTATAATATAAGGTTCTACTAAGATTTATACGGAAAATAAAAACTGTAGTACACACTTTTAGTGTGTCGACACACTAAAAGTGTGTACTACAATTGCTCAATAGAAAA
>RDZP01000080.1 GCA_004294005.1 Cytophagia bacterium | reverse complement strand
CGTTGGCTTTCGTCTTTGCAGGGCGGATAGGTAGCGGGTTAGGTTATAGCATTTTTACCTTTTTACAAAAAAACCGTACATTGTATAATGTATGGTTTTTTTGTATATATAGGTATTAAAAAAAAGTGTATATATAGGATATTTCCAGACAGATATACGCGGCAAAAAAATGGATATATAGCAAATTTATTTTTTTGAATTTGTATATATCCATAACACACATTTTTAGCACACTTGTAGCACCACTTGTAGCACACACTTTTAGTGTGTGTCATCAGTACATCACACACTAAAAGTGTGTGCTACATTACGTACCAACGGACTTCAGTCTGTTGTTTTCTAATACAACAGACTAAAGTCCGTTCCTACAGTTTATTAAAAAAAATAAAAATAAACTTATGTATTTGCTACTTATTTTTGTATATTTGCATAAAAAAAGTAGTATGGGATACAGCAATTTTAAAAGTTTTAAACTTACATTAGAGAAATTAAATTTGGAGGAAACAGACGAGCATCTTTTTCCTGAAATTGAATTGATAGCGCCATCAGCATGGCTCTTACAAACATTGCTTTTGGCAGAAATGCTACCACTTACGAATGAAAAAAGCAAATCAGAGCGTATTATTTCACCTATTTTAACAGAAATAGCGGTACATTTTCAAAAACAATTTACAATGTTTTCGGGTGAGGATTTGACCGTAGATAGTAGCAAAGATTTATCAGGTGAATGTGATTTTTTCTTCGCTCAGCATCCACGCAAAAGCGTAATGCAAGCACCTGTTGTAACTTTTGTAGAGGCAAAAGATGAAGATTTTGAATACGGACAAGCACAATGTACCGCTCAAATGTACGCTTCTATGCTTTATAACGAGCAAAAAGGCAAACCTGTGCCTTACATTTATGGTTGTGCGGTTACAGGTGATGTGTGGAAGTTTTTAAAATTAGAAAAAGGCAAAATAACCTTAGATATTAAAAATTATTATTTGATAGAATTACCAAAAATATTAGGTATTTTTCATCAAATATTGAATGGTTTTTTGCAACACTGATAAATTCTTATCACTTTATCATCATTAAAAAAATCACTACCAAAAAATATTTTTTGATTTTTTTGCAACTAAATACTTATAAATAGAGTTAAGTATAAAAAATAGAATAACTTTTGTTTTTATTGGTAAATAGTGGTATATTTGTTTGTTTTATAGCGTAAAAGTAAGATTATTAGTATATAATTTGTTTTTTTAAAATAAAGTATCTTCAAAATAAAAAATAATGTTATGAACTTGCAAGGCAAAAAAGTATTGATTTTGAACCAAGACTATCGCGCGCTCACAATTTGTAGCGTTGAGAAAGCATTTATTTTAGTATATTTGAACAAAGCTGAATTAGTAGTTGATGTTCCTGAACTTCGTATCAATACTATTTCATCTCATTTTGCTATGCCTTCTATCATTCGTTTGTTTAGGTATGTTAATTTACCCTACAAAGGGGTGGTTTTGACAAGACAAAATGTTTTCAAACGTGATGGAGGGCAGTGTCAATATTGTGGCACTATTCATGACCTCACACTCGACCACGTCTTACCTCGTTCAAGAGGTGGTAAATCTTCGTGGGAAAATTTAGCAACTGCTTGTAAACCTTGTAATTCTAAAAAAGGCGACAGAACTCCTCAGGAAGCGAAGATGCCTTTAGCAAGGCAGCCTTTTAAGCCTACTTTTTTGATGTTTTTGAGAGATTATTCAGGAAAATTAGACGAAAATTGGAGACCTTATATAGGAGCAAGTAAAATAACGAAGTAAAGTTTTTTTATTGCTCTTTTTTTATAAGTAATGAGAGCGTTTTGAAGTGTAGTTTTATATTTGCAAAAAAGCATGCATTTTACGGATTTAAACGAATTTTTTTTTAATATCGCTCTCGCTTGTGTCCTCACAAGCGAAAGTCGTAACAAATAAAACTCACATCATCGACGATTGTTTGTGGGACACAAACAAGGGCGAGAAATTAAAAATTATTTTAAACATTTTTCATAAAATGCGGTCTGTACCGTAGTTTACGGAAGTCTGACCGCATTTTACAAACAAGGGCAAGAAATTAAAAAAACATTTTAAACATTTTTCATAAAACGCGGTCTGTACCGTAGTTTACGGAGGTCTGACCGCATTTTACAAACAAGGGCAAGAAATTAAAAATTATTTTAAACAGTTTTCATAAAACGCGGTCTGTACCGTAGTTTACGGAGGTCTGACCGCATTTTATGAAAAATTACACACTTTTTTTGAACAATTATTATCCCGAACTCATGCTATTGAATACATATTTTTTACCATTTCAATAAATTCAAATCTTTGGCTGCAATTCCAAATTTATTAGCAATATGATGGTTAGTAACAAAACCTTTGTACGTATAAATACCTCTTAAAAACCATTGATTTTGAAAAATCATCTCATCAAAACCGCCACAAATACCAATACCTCGTAAAAAAGGTGTAAAAATATTGCTCAATGCTGTGCTTGATGTTTGTGCTACGCGTGAAGCGATATTAGGCACGCAATAATGAATGACACCATGTTTTTTAAAAACAGGATTTTGTAGTGTTGTTAGTTCAGATGTTTCTATACAACCGCCTTGGTCTATGCTTACATCAATAATAATTGCTCCTGATTTCATTTGACTTACCATTTCTTCAGTTACAATAATCGGACTTCTTCCTTTTTCACCTCTCATTGCTCCAATCACTACATCAGCCCTGCTAATAGCTTCAGGCAGAGAAAATTCATCAAAAGTAGAAGTATAAATTTCGTGTCCAATGGCATATTTTAGTCTTCTTAATTTATAGATGTGTTGGTCAAAAACCTTCACTTCTGCTCCTAAACCAGCGGCAGTACGTGCCGCATATTCTCCTACTGTTCCTGCTCCTATGATAACAACTCTTGTAGGAGGCACACCTGTAACACCTCCTAAAATAATACCTCTTCCTGCGTGTTGTGTGCTTAAATATTCGGCGGCAATCAACATGACAGTACTTCCTGCAATTTCACTCATGGCACGCATCACAGGAATTCCTCCTACTTTGTCCTCTATCAATTCATAAGCGGCGGCGGTAATTTTCTTTTTTTGTAATGCTTTTAAATATTCAACGGAGAGTGTTGCAGTTTTGAGGGCAGAGATTAAAGCCTTGTTTGGCTTCATATAACTAATTTCTTGGAGGGTTGGTGGTTCTACTTTGACTACCAAATCGGAGGCGAATACCTCTTCGGGAGAGTAAGAAATTTTTGCACCTGCATCACTAAAATCTTTATCACTAAATTGAGAGGCGTTTCCTGCTTCTGTTTCTATAATAATTTGATGTCCTAACCTTGTGAGCAATGCAACAGATTCAGGTCTTAGTGGAATTCTTTTTTCGGCAATGCTATGTTCTTTTGGAATACCAATAGAAAGTGCTTGAAATTGAGAGATAATAGGTGCTTTCTCTTCCAATGTATAGATACTAATTTGTTCTTTTAACAAAGGATCTATTGCTATTTTCGGTTCTTCGTGTAATTGTTTTGCCATATTAGTAGTGAAATAGATAAAATCATCATCATTTTTATAAAAGTATTTTATGCAGTAATAGGTATCAATCTGTTGCAAACGTGGGCGTTTACAACAGATTGATATAAAAATATAACTAAAAATATTGTTCAAATAGTTCAGTAATTTCTATTGGACATCTACAAGGTTTGCCTGTGGCAGCATCAACAAAAACCAATATCATTTTTCCTGTATTCAACAAAACATTATTTTCATTGAAAACCTCAAAAGAAAAAAACATTTTTACAGATGGTTTTTGGGTTACTGTAACTTTGACCGTAATCAAATCATCATATCTTGCAGGTGCTATAAAATCACACTGTAAAGATAAAACAGGCATTCTAACTCCTCTGTCTTCTAATTTTTTATAAGGCAGTCCCATTTCTCTCAACATTTCTACCCTTGCTACTTCATAATAGGTGGCAAAATTACCGTGATATACATAACCCATTTGGTCTGTTTCAGCATATCTAACCCTTATTTTTGTTTGGTGAGTGTACATTTTTAGCCTGAAACAACTTTTAAAATTAATAAATCTAAATCTTTTTTACTAAGTCCAATTCTTTGTCCAAATCTTAAACATAAATCATATTCTTTGTCGTGGATTTTTTTATCCATCATCATCATAGTAATTACATCTTCAAGTTGTGTCAATTGTTCTTCTTTGGTTTCAGGCATTACCAAATCCAAATTATGACTATTGAGCATAATGTCAGAGGTTTCTGATGAAGATAATCCCATTCTTTGTGCGACTTGCATCAAATATTCTTTTTCTTCGGAGGCAAGCACTTTGTCAGCAATAGCCACTAAGTAAAGATTTTGAAAATAATAAATAGCTTTGTTATGATTCATATTGTAAAAGTAAATAAATAAATGCAAGCAAAAGTAATAACAAAAATTGAATATTACAAAAAAATAAAAAAAAAATGGATTTATTTTGATAAATAACAAAAAGTTTTTATCTTTGTGCAAGTTTAAAATAAATTTATTTTTTTTCTTCCTATCTATCTATAAAACGATAATTTATCGTTATTATTTTGTATTAATTTCAAATGATGAAAATTGCGGTACATGGTCGTTCATTTCGTGCAGAAGCAAAGCCATTCATTCAAAAAATGTTTGATACTTTGGAAGAATACAACATAGAAGTAATATGTTCAAAAACTTTTTACGATTTTATTAGCCAAGAACAACTAAAAATACGTATATCCAATATATATCAAAATCATTTGGATTTTCCAATTACTGATTTTTTTATTAGTATTGGTGGTGATGGCACTATTTTAGAGTCTGTAACACATATAGGAAAATATGAAATTCCTATTTTGGGTATCAATGCGGGGCGTTTGGGTTTTTTAGCTACTACTTCTCCTGCAGATATTCAGACAGCATTACAATATTTATTCAAAGGTTATTTTTCAGTAGAAGAAAGAATTTTGATAAAGGTAGAAGCAAGTACAGAACTTTTTGAAGGAGTTAATTTTGGATTAAATGAATTTACGATTACAAAAAGAGATACATCATCTATGATTGTAGTCAAAACTTTTATCAATGGAGAATATCTTAATTCTTATTGGGCTGATGGGTTAATTGTTTCAACACCCACAGGTTCAACAGGTTATTCTTTGAGTTGTGGAGGCCCAGTAGTTTTGCCTCAATCTAATAATTTTATCATTGCTCCCATTAGTCCTCATAATTTGAATGTAAGACCAATGATTGTAGCAGATGATAGCATTATTTCGTTTGAAGTGGAGGGAAGGAGTAATAATTTTTTAGTTTCGTTAGATTCTCGTTGGCAAATTATAGAAGCAAGCGTACAGTTAGCAGTCAAAAAACAAGATTTTGTTGCAAAACTGATTAAATTTAACGCAGAAAATTTTTTAGATACATTGAGAAAAAAATTAAATTGGGGTTTAGATGTTAGAAATTATTAACAAAACAAAAATTTAATACATAGTAAAATAGAAAAATACTAATTAAAATAAATAAATAATAAAATAAAAAAGTGTTATATGAAAATTTTAAAATCAAAATTATTACTTACTTTATTGCTTTTGGCAATGGTACAAGTAGTTTTTGCTCAGCCTTGGAAGCAAAAAAAATTCAACGGAAAAAAAAGAGATGTAGGTTATTTAGCCATTGGAGGTAGTTTAGGTTTTACCAATTATTTTGGCGAAATGAACCCTTGGAGCCAATATGCTTCTACTGATTTTCGTGCTACACGTTATAGTGTTGGATTTAACGTCATTAGAAAACTAAGTCCAAGATTACATGTAAGAGCGGGCTTGACGTGGGCGAGAATCACAGGTGATGATAATATTGCTGCCAGCCCAAGTAGCGAAAGACATCGTTATCGTTATATGAGAAATACACATTTTAGAAATGATATTTTTGAATTATCAGTGATTGGAACGTGGGACTTAAAACGTAGTGCAGGTTTATTTTACAAACGTGCTTCAAATACTCCTTATTTATTGTTAGGAGTGGCAGGTTTTTACCACAATCCAATGGCAAGAACTCCTGAAGAATTTGGTAACCGTTGGACTTATTTAAGACCTTTGCGTACAGAAGGACAAGGTTTGACAAGAAGCGAAGATTCTGATGCAGGTGCAAAAGGTTCAAGTTATGGAAGAATGTACTCTAATTTTCAAATTGCTATTCCGATTGGTGCAGGTATTCGTTTTAAACTAAATGATAGAACTGATTTGGCTTTTGAAATAGGTTATAGAATTACTTTCACTGATTACTTAGATGATGTCAGTAGAAATTATGCCAATCCAAAAGATTTACCAAGTGATTTATCAAGAGCAATGTCAAATAGAACATTAGAATTGACAGGTGCAAATACAGGAAGATCAAGAGAAGCAGAGTTAGAAAGATTAACAACAGAAGTAAATCCAATTATTGCTGATTCGATGGGAAATCCAACGATTGCAGGCTTTGGAAATGATGGCGACAAACGTGGTGATTCAAAAACAAAAGATATTTATTGGATTACAGCATTTCATTTGACAAGGATTATCAATGTTGATTTGCGTTGCCCTAAATTCAAATAGTTTTTTAATACAAAATAACAAAAACTTTGATGTATTTTTTTTAAAAGAATACATCAAAGTTTTTTTTCATATCTCAATTATTATTTTTTTTTGATTTGATGAAAGATTTTATTATTGGTTTAGATGAATCACTTTTTTTAATTTTAAATAGTTGGCATCATTCATTTGTTGATGACTTAATGTGGTGGATTTCAGATTTCAGAACTTGGATACCTTTGTTTATTTATTGGATTTATTTATTGTATAAAAAAAACAAAAAGTCCTTTTTTAGTGCTTTATTGATGATAATAATGGTCATTACGCTTTCAGACCAAATTAGTTCGAGATTTTTTAAACCTTATTTCCAGCGTTTGCGTCCATCACACGAACAAAAATTAAGTAAATCTATTCATCTGTTAGAAGAAAAAAAAGGACAAATTTATAAGGGTGGAAAATATGGTTTTGTATCGTCCCATGCAGCCAATGTATTTGCAGTAGTTTTATTTTTATATTTATACATACGAAAATTATTTTCTATTTATTGGTTTTTTTGGGCATTTTTAGTGAGTTATTCCCGCATTTATTTGGGCGTTCATTATCCTTTGGATATTATTGTGGGAGCAATTTTAGGGATAATAGTGAGTTATATTGTATTTTTATTGTTTTATTCTTATATTTTTAAAAAAAGTAATATCAATTTTGAAAAAGAAGCCAATTAAAATTCTTAATTTTTGGTATGATTTTTAAAGAATTATATGTAACAAAAACATCAAATGAAATAATTAAATTATCTTAACATTGAAAACGAAATACTTTCCTATTTTTTTATTCGTAAGTATTCTATATTTCATAACAGGTTGTCAAAAATTAGATAAAAATCAAATCAAAACACCCATTGCTGAAAAAGGAATATTAAACTTATCAGAATATGATTTCTCTCAAACATTTAGTTTGGAAGGAGAATGGGAGTTTTATGCCAACGAATTACTCAATCCACAAGATAGCACTACTTGGAAAAATCTCAAAAAACATTATCAAAAAGTACCCTCTACTTGGAATGAACACCAAATTGACGGTAAAAAACTTTCTAGTTTTGGTTATGGTACCTATAAACTTGTTATTATCTTGCCTCATCGTGTACCTACATTAGCACTCAAACTATTATCTTTTGGTACTGCTTACGAAATTTATATTAACGGAAGATTTGTAGGGAAAAATGGAAAAGTTGGTAATAACAAAGAAAGTTATGAACCCTATATGCTTCCTCAAATTATTCCTTTTACTAATTATACTGAAAAAATAGAGATTCTGATTCATATTGCTAATTTTGATCACAAAGACGGTGGTTTTTGGAATGAAGTAAGGTTGGGTGATGCCAATATTATACAAATACAAAGAGACAAATTAGTAGCTATTGACTTAATTTTGACAGGTTGCTTTATGATAATGGCAGTCTATCATTTAGGAATGTTTTTATTACGTCGCAAAGATTTGGCTGCTTTTTATTTTAGTTGGGTCAATTTTTTCTTTGCTTTACGGACATTATTAACAGACGAAAAATATTTACTACATTTGTTTCCTACTTTAAGTTGGGATTTTACATACAGACTCGAGTCTATTAGCATTTATGCTGCTTTGATTTTTTATGTGATGTTTTTTAGAGCAATGTATAAAGATGATTTTGCAAGATGGTCAAAAAATATATTGGTAGGTATTAGTTTATTACTCATTACTGTTATTATCACGACAAATCCTTATATTTTTTCGGAGGCATTGTCATTAGGTTATTTTCTGTTAATTCTTGCGGGTATTTATGGTTTATACGTGTTACGCAAAGCAATGTTAAATCAAAAATTAGGTGCTGGTGCTTTGCTGTTTGGTTTTTTAGTTTTATTTTCAGCCATTTTAAATGATATTTTAAATGATTTTAAAGTCATTCATACCATTGCTTTGTCCTCTTATGGATTATTGGCTTTTGCTTTTTTACAATCTTTTGCTTTGTCAGTTAGATATGCAAAAGCATTTACAGAAGTTGAAGAGTTGAGTACAACTTTGGAAAGAAAAGTGGAAAATAGAACCGCTGATTTGAATGAAAAAACAAAAATCATCGAACGAAAAAATGAAGCACTCGAAACGCAGAAAAATTTAATCCAAAAGAAAAATGAAAGCACTTCTGCAAGTATCAATTATGCAAGCAGAATACAGCAAGCAATTTTAGGAAGCCCTGAAGCAATTACTTCTAATTTCAAAGAAAGCTTTATATTTTTACAACCAAGAGATGTCGTTTCAGGTGATTTTTATTGGTTTACAGAGGTAAAAAGAACGGGTACAAATGCACAAGGAGAGGACAATAAAACTTTGTTTTTTAAAGTAATTGCAGCAGGAGATTGTACGGGACATGGTATTCCAGGTGCTTTTATGACTGTATTGGCAAATACTTTGTTAGATGAGATTATCAATGAAAACAGAATTACACAACCTGCAAAGATTTTATCTTTATTGGATAGAAAATTATTGATGAAACTCCAAAAACAAGGTGTCAATGATGGAATGGATATTGGTGTATTGATTTTTGATGATGAAAATAAAAAAGTTACTTTTTCAGGTGCTAATAATGGTATGTATTATATCCGTAACGGAGAATTACATCAAGTTGATGCCGCTAAATGTCCGATTGGAGGTGATATGAAAATGTATAAAGACAAAAAGAAATTTGAAAATAAAGTTATTGATTATGAAGAAGGTGATATTTTTTATCTGTTTTCTGATGGTTATCAAGACCAATTTGGAGGAAAAGATAATTTAAAATATTACAAGAAAAATTTTAGAAATTTTTTATTGAGTATCAGTCATTTACCACTCAAACAACAAAGAGAAGAACTTTTGAACGAACATCTTCGTTGGAGAAGTGGGCAGCTACAAACAGATGATATTTTAGTAATTGGTATTAAAGTTTAAAAATATCATTCTATTTTTTTAAGTCAAGTTCAAAATTAAATACCAAAATATTTTTTCATCAAAACAATGATTTATCTTCGTTTTTTCTGGATTACTTTTATTTTTTTGATTGGTTTTGTTTTCGTAAGACCATTCATTTGGATAGTAGCACAAAAAAAATCTTGGAATCATTATTACTTTTTCATTTCAAAAATATGGGCAAAATTTTTTTATTTTTGTTTGGGAATACACATCAAAATCAAATGGAAATTTGAACCTGATAAAAATAAAGTTTATATTTTTTGTCCTAATCATTTTTCTTATTTAGATATTCCGTTGCTCACTTATGCGATTCCAAAATATTTTTCTTTTGTAGGATTGAGTGAATTAGGAAAAATTTTTTTGTTTGGTTATTTGTACCGTAAATTTCATATTCTCGTCGATAGAAGTAGTTTGAAAGACAAATATAGAACTTATAAAGATAGTATTTCAGCACTTCAAAATGGAAAAAGTTTGGTTATTTTCCCTGAAGGAGGTATTTGGGCAACTGATTTTCCAAAAATGGCAGCATTTAAAGAAGGAGCATTTCGAATGGCAATAGAAAGCAAAGTTGAGATTGTGCCTGTTTCTTTGCCTGATAATTGGAAAATGATGCCTTTGTTTGAATGGAGAAAATTACGGTTTTGTCATCAAAACATTATTTTTCATCAACCCATCATTACCGAAAATCTTACTAACAACGACATCAAAAATATTGCTCAATTGTGTTTTGAAACAATACAAAAACAATTGTGATGAAAGTTATATCTTTTACTTTTACTTATTTTGCCAAAGATAACTTTTTATAAAAATATTTTTTAGTTAATAAATTGCTAAATGTTTTTTTCAACTTTCTTTTTAAAGTATATTTGCACAATAATTATAATAATTCGTAAAAAATACAATGAAAAATACCAAGTTTTTAATTTTATTCACACTTTTGATATTGCCAATTTTTGCTTTCTTATTTTTACAATTTTTTGTTACCAATCATTACAAAATTACCATTTACTATCCTTTGGATTCGACACAAGTTCAAGGCAAATGGAAAGTAAGCAAGTACCATACTTTGCCTGATTTTAATTTTAAAGACCAAGATAATAAAGATTTTGGAAAAAAAGATTTAAAAGATAAATTATACATTGCTGAATTTTTCTTTACTAAATGTGGTAATCCAACACTTTGCCCAAAAATGAGTACAGAATTAATGCGTGTTCAAGAACATTTTGCTGAAATTCCAAGTGTTCAAATTGTATCTTTTACGGTAGATCCTCAAAATGATACTCCTGAAGTATTGAAAGAATATGCAAAAAAATACAAGGCAAATACAAAACAATGGCATTTTTTGACAGGTAATAAAAAAGATTTATATCAGTTGGCTTATACAGGTTTTAAAATTAATGCAGGAGAAGAAACTGAAAACGGCGTTACCCCTGAATTTATGCACGCCACTAAATTTATTTTGGTAGATAAACAACACCGAATTAGAGGTTATTATGACGGTACAGAACGTGAAAGCGTTGATAAATTAATTTTAGAAACACAAGTTTTGTTAAAAGAATATGCAACTACGCAATAAAAATTATAAATAAAATAAAATCCGCGTTTGAAAATCAGCATTATCCGCGTTCTAATTTGCCTTTGCTTGTGTCTCACAAGCAATCGTTGATAAGTTGCGTTTTATTGGTTACAGCACTCGCTTGTGAGACACAAGCGAGAGCGTAGTCTTATATTTTTTGGAATGTTAATCAAATTAATGTAGAAAATACTAAAGTTTTTCTATGTTTTGAATATAATATTGTGCTTGTGCGATTATTTTTTGTTGTTCGTCAGGCAATATTTTTTTCCAAGTCTGATACATCATGCCAATTCGTGGATTATTGATAAGTTTTTCTTTGTTTTGATGATAAAAATTCCAATACAAACTATTGAAAGGACAAGCATTGTGTCCATATTTTTTCTTTTTATCATATTGACAATTTTTACAATAATTACTCATTTTATCGATATAGTTTGCCGAGCAGGTATAAGGTTTTGTGCCTACAATGCCACCATCAGCAAATTGGCTCATACCTCTTGTATTGGTAATTTCAACCCATTCTATTGCATCAATATAAATGCCTAAATACCATTGATCTACTTCATCAGGAGCAGTACCCGTCAATAACATAAAATTACCTGTTATCATCAATCTTTGAATATGATGCGCATAAGCAAGGTTCAAAGATTGACCAATGGCTTGTTTCAAACAATTCATATTTGTTTTTGCTGTCCAAAACCAAGAAGGTAATTTTTGTTGATGGTCAAAAAAATTGAGTGCAGAAAATTCAGGCATTTTTGCCCAATAAATTCCGCGCATATATTCACGCCAACCAATAATTTGTCTTACAAAACCTTCAATTTGTGGATAACTAATTGTATTTTGATTTTCTTTCCAATAATCAATCGCTTTTTTGACTACCTCCAACGGAGATAATAATTTAATGTTTAAAGCAAACGAAAGCCTTGAATGAAACAAAAAAGGTTCATTTTCGACCATCGCATCTTCATAACTGCCAAAGTGAATTAAACATTTTTGGACAAAAAAATCTAAATAATCGAGTGCTTGTTTTCTGCTAATGCACCAACCAAACTTTGAAGGATTGCTTATTGTTCCAATGGTTTTTATTGCCATTTTTTCGAGCATTGCTACGATATTTGTGGCATCATTTTCAGGTAATTTTATTGTTGGAATAGGATATTTTCCGTCATAATTTTTACGATTGTCTTGGTCATAATTCCATTTTCCTGTCAAAGGTTCTTTTCCGTCCATCAAAATATCAAATTTTTGTCTGATTTTACGATAAAAATTTTCCATCAAAAACGTTTTTTTTCCTTCAAACATTTTTTGTAATTCGAATCTTTCTGTTAAGAAATGCTCTGTAGAATAAACCTGACAATCAATATTTATTTTTGTTGTAATATTTTTCAAAATTTGGTCAATTCTGTATTCATCAGGTTGTAAATATTCGAAGCATTGAAACGATTGATTTTCAATGATTTGTATTATATTTTTTTCAAAACTTTGTTGATTGTTGTCATCATCTAATCGTATATAAATAATTTGATGTCCTTTTTCGGATAGTTCTGATGCAAATTGACGCATTGCTAAAAAAAAGCCAATTATTTTTTGGATATGATGCATTACATATTCTGTTTCAGGTATGACTTCCATACAACAATAAGTAATATTTTCGTGTATTGTTTCGAACCAAGAATGATTTTGATTGAGTTGGTCGCCTAATATTAGTCTTAATTTCTTTGTGTTGCTCATAAATTTTGAATGATTCAATGATAATCAATGATTGATTTTTGTTTAGACTAACATTATTTTGATAGGATTTGTTAATTTTATTTTTATTTTTTGATTGATAAATGATTATTTTGCTTAATATTTATGGTAGTAGAATTTATAATGGGAACTATAAAACGAACTTACATCGTATGACTAATAATGGCGTGATAAGCCGTTTTGTGAACTATTGGAATGTAGGTTGGAGCCAAGGTTGCAACGGTTGCCCAGAGCCAGACTTTAAAAAAATTGTTGCGTTGGTAAGAAAA
>RDZP01000079.1 GCA_004294005.1 Cytophagia bacterium | reverse complement strand
TACATTCGATATAGACATCGAAAATGATGTCCTTTACAAACGTGGAGAAATAAAAGGAGAAACTAAAAAATCAAAACAAGTTGTTATCAATCTCATCAAAGAAGGTTGTACAAATGAATTTATTTCAAAAATTACAAATTTAACTATTGAAGAAATAGAAGAAATAAGAAAAGAAATAAAATAATTTGCTTTTTACAAAGTGAAAAAACAAAAAAGAGAAACCAAACAATATGACAAGATTTTCAAAGAAAATATTGAACCTGTTTTTTTGGTATTTTGTGAAAGTTATTCACTATATTTCTTGAAAAAGCAATAAAAATACAATTTTTAACATGTTGATTAAAACAAACTAAAGCCTGTTCTACAAATTTTTACAAGAAATTTATTAAACAATATTAGAATAATAAAAAAGAAAGAAAAAAGCATTCAAACCTATTATCATCAATAAAATAAGAAAAAAAATGAATGTGGGCATCAAAAACTCTTTTGTGAGCTGATATTGTTGTAAAATAATTTTTTCCTCAGCAGGAATTTCATACACAGGCACATCTTGATAACTGTATTGATAATTTTCCCACAACTCTTGGTATAAAATTTTTGTTTTTTTACAAAGACGAATAAATTTTAGATACTGTGATAACAACGATAAAACGCCCCAAAAAGCCAATAAGGTCACGACAGAGAGCGAAAAAAGCGTCATCGAGTCAGACAATTTAAACCAATAAATTAATAAAACACTTATCATATTCAAAGATAAAATATTAAAAGAGCGTTGCGGTAAAACCGAAGATAGTTTTTCCATCTGATTAGTTGCTTCTTTTAGGTCGTCCCAATAAGTAGTAAGACGGCTGATAATTCCATCTTCTGTGATACAATAATTTGCGATATTAATCATTTTTTTGTCTTTGTATATATATACTGATTTTTTCGAAAAAAGTAACGTTTTTTTCAAAAAAATGTAAATAAAAGTTAAATTTTATTTATATTTTGTCTATTTACAACTTTTTTATGTAATTTTGAGTATGATAAATAAAAAGAATTTTAATAATGATAACTATGAAAAAAAGAATTTTCCGATTGTTACCTATTTTTATGGTAATGTTAGTCATTTTGGTTGCTTATAAACCTGTTGATAGACTTTTTGAAATCCAAAAAAATTTGGATATTTTTGCAACTTTGTACAAAGAAATTAATACTTATTATGTTGATGAAGTCAATCCAAATACTATCATCAAAGTAGGTATTGATGCTATGCTCAATTCTTTAGACCCTTATACTAATTATATTCCTGAAGACGAAATCGAGGATTATCGTACTATGACCACAGGACAATATGGTGGAATTGGTGCATTAGTAGGTACAAGAGATAATAAAAGTGTAGTTCTGATGCCTTATGAAAATTTTCCTGCTTATAAAAATGGATTAAAAATAGGTGATGAAATTATCAAAATCAATGGAATTCCACTTAAAAATAAAAATCAAAACGAAGTCAGTAAATTATTAAAAGGACAAGCAGGTACAGTTATCAAATTAGAAGTAAAATCTTTGGGACAAACTACAACCAAAGAAATTGAATTTAAAAGAGAAACAATTAAAATTGACAATGTGAGATTTTTCACAATGGTCAATCAAGAAGTAGGTTATTTATCTTTGACTGATTTTACACATAATGCTTCAAAAGAAGTAAAAAATGCCATTGAGAAATTGAAAGAGCAAGGTGCAAAAAAAATTATTTTAGATTTACGTGGCAATCCAGGCGGACTTTTGAGTGAGGCAGTCAATATTTCTAATTTATTCATTCAGAAAGATCTTGATGTTGTAAGCACAAAAGGAAAAGTAGTGGAATGGAATAAAACTTATAAAGCATTAAATAGTCCTTATGATACAGAATTGCCTTTGATTGTTTTGACAAACGGCAGAAGTGCTTCAGCCTCTGAAATTGTAGCGGGTGTAATTCAAGATTATGATAGAGGTGTTTTGATTGGACAAAAATCTTTTGGAAAAGGCTTAGTACAAGCCACAAGACCTCTTTCTTATAATGCACAACTTAAAGTTACAACCGCAAAATATTATACGCCAAGCGGAAGATGTATCCAAGCCATTGATTATGGCAAAAGAAAAGCAGACGGAAGCGTGGATAAGTTTGCCGATTCTTTGAGAAAAGAGTTTAAAACAAAAAATGGTAGAAAGGTATATGATGGTGCTGGAGTTGATCCTGATATTGCTGTTCCTACTAAAAAAACTTCTGCAGTACTGATGGCTTTGAGAAGCAAAAATTTATTGTTTGATTATGCAGGTGAATATTTTTTAGCACACAAAACTATCAAACCTGCCCAAGAATTTAGACTTTCAGAAGCGGAATATATGGAATTTATCAAATGGGTAAAAACTAAAAATGTGGTTTATACTACTCAAACTGAAAAAATGTTGAAAGACTTAGAAGAGAAAGCAAAAGATGAAAGAACTTTTGGAGGTTTGGAAGCACAAATAAAAGCCTTACAAACAAAATCTCAACAAAATAAAGAAGCTGATTTGCTAACTTTTAAAGAAGAAATTAGACAAAATTTAGAATCTGAAATTGTTGCTTTTTATTATTTTGAAAAAGGACAAAATTTATTAGATTTTAATTATGATGCTGATTTAAAAATGGCACTCGAAATATTCAAAGATATGAATAAATATCAAGAATTATTAAAATCAAAAAAATAAAATAAGAATCCCACTTTTAATTTGATAGTGGGATTTTTTTTTTGATATACGCATCGGAAAGCGGTTTTGGGAGATTTGTCATTTTGAGCAAAGCGAAAAATCGTACTTTTAAATGACTACCTGTAAACCAAAAATAAGATTCCTCCTTTCAGTCGGAATGACAAAGTTTATCCTAAAACCGCTTTCCGACGTGTATAACAATACAAAAAAATAAAATCATCAAAGTTTGGTAGTGCTATAAATGTAATGTTTTTGTCCTGCTGAACGAAGTGAAGCATCTTTACCATTGAACAGGGTTTTATGAACGAAAGAGTTAGATTTTTCGCTTTGCTCAAAAAGACAAAAACATTACAAGTATAGCAGTACCCAAAAAACAACTTCAACTACAAACCTACATCAAAAAAAATGAAAAAAAAAAGCATTTTTTTTATTTTTAATAATCATTTCTTATCTTTGCAATAATAAAACAAAAAAATATTGTATGTTTTAGCACATTTTAAGATATAAAAAAATGCAACTCACAGAACAAGCCTCTCAATTTGATAATTTAGAACAATTATCAGTACAAGAATTAGTCGAGGGAATGAATGAAATGGATAAAAGTGTTCCTTTTGCCATCGAAAAAGCATTGCCTCAAATCAGTGATTTAATTACTGAAATTGTCAAAAAAATGAAACAAGGTGGAAGACTTTTTTATATCGGTGCAGGCACAAGTGGACGATTGGGCGTTGTTGATGCATCTGAATGTCCGCCTACTTTTGGTGTTGATAATAATTGGGTGGTAGGTTTGATAGCAGGCGGAGATGGTGCAATTCGAAAAGCAGTTGAGTTTGCTGAAGATAATTTTGAACAAGCTTGGAAGGATATTACCGCTTACCAACCAACCTCATTAGATTGTATTGTGGGCATTGCTGCCTCAGGACGCACTCCTTATGTGATAGGAGGCTTGAATGATGCCAACAAAAACGGATTATTGACGGGGTGTATTGTCTGTAATCCAAACTCAGAAATAGCAAAAATAGCCAATTTTCCAATAGAGATTATTACAGGAGCAGAATTTGTAACAGGTAGCACACGTCTCAAAGCAGGCACCGCACAAAAATTGGTTTTAAATATGATTTCAACCGCAACAATGATTCAATTAGGACGAGTAAAAGGCAATAAAATGGTAGATATGCAACTTTCAAACGAAAAATTAATTATCAGAGGTACAAAAATGATAATGGAATCTTTACAAATTTCATCAGAAAAGGCAAAAGAATTGTTATTAAAATATGGAAGCGTTAGAAATGCTATCAATCAATCATCAATCAATCCATAATTCAATACAATGCTTATCAAAACTATTCTTGCTACTGTTATTTATGAAAAATATCGTTGTAATGCTGAAAACACTGAAATTTTATATTTATTGACAGACAGCCGTCAAGTTTTTTTTCCTGAAAATTCTTTGTTTTTTGCTATCGAAGGACAAAGAAATGACGGACATCTTTTTATCAAAGAATTGTATCAAAAAGGAATTAGAAATTTTGTTGTAGAAAAAAAAGTATTTTTAGAGGATATCAATTATGATGATGCCAATTTTATTTGCGTCAAAAGTGCTGTTGAAACTTTACAAAAAATTGCTACCTTGCATCGAAATCAATTTCAAATTCCTATTGTGGCTATCACAGGTAGCAACGGAAAAACGATTGTAAAAGAATGGTTAAGTGAATTATTAGACAATGATTTTTCGATAATAAAAAGCCCAAAAAGTTATAATTCTCAAATTGGCGTGCCACTTTCGGTCTGGAATTTAAAAAATTATACACAAATTGGTATTTTTGAAGCAGGCATTTCAAAAATAAATGAAATGGAAAATTTGGCATCTGTTATTAAGCCAACCATTGGTATTTTTACAAATATTGGGACTGCACACGAAGAAGGATTTGAAAATCAAACAAAAAAAATAGAAGAAAAATTAAAATTATTTAGCAATGCTGAACAAATTATTTTTTGTAAAGACCATCAAAATATTGCTGAATCTATCGAAAAAAATTTGCCTAATATCAAAAAAATAGCTTGGGGAACTTCCCAAAAAGAGAATGATTTTTATTTTGAATATGAAATAGCCAACCAACAAACATTCATTCATATCAAAACTCCGAATCATCAAAACTATACAATTAATACTCATTTTACTGATAAAGCTTCGTTAGAAAATATAAGTCATTGTTTGGTTTTTGTATTGACACAAACCGATTTTTCAGCAAAAAAAATCAATGAATTAATACAAAATTTGCGTGCTATTTCGATGCGTTTGTCTTTAAAGAAAGGCATCAATGATTGTTATTTGATTGATGATAGTTATAATAATGATGTAGTTGGCTTGCATTTGGCATTGGATTTTTTACAAAATCAACCACAAAAAAAACAAAATATTTTGATATTATCTGATATTTTAGAGAGTAATTTATCGATTGATAATTTATATTTATCAGTTTCAAACTTAGTAAAAAATGCAAAAATTGATATTTTAATTGGTATTGGTAATGATTTATTTGCCTGCAAAAAATATTTTGAAAACATAAAAACAACTTATTTTTTTGCTACTACCTCTCAATTTTTGCAAGCAAATATTCATCAAAATTTAAAAGAAAGTTTGATTTTAGTGAAAGGAGCGAGAAGTTTTGAGTTTGAAAAAATTATTCAACGATTGCAACAAAAAACACATCGAACTATTTTAGAAGTGAATTTAGATGCTTTGGTGCATAACCTCAATTTTTATCGAAGTTTATTGGCAAAAAATACAAAAATAATGGTAATGGTGAAAGCATTTGCTTATGGAGCAGGTAGAATTGAAATTGCCCATCTTTTACAAAATCAAAGAGTTGATTATTTGGCGGTTGCCTACGCAGATGAAGGCGTAGATTTACGAAAAAATGGTATTTTGCTACCAATTATGGTGATGAATCCGTCAGAGGATACTTTTGAACAACTTTTTGATTATGATTTAGAACCTGAAATATATAGTTTGTCTTTATTACATCAATTTTTATCTTTTACAAATACAAAAAATTGGAAAAATTTTAAAATACATATCAAATTAGATACAGGTATGAGAAGATTAGGTTTTTTGGATAATGAAGTAATTGATTTGGCAAATTGTTTGGCACAGCAATTACCTTTTGAAGCAAGTGTAGCAAGTATTTTTTCACATTTGGCTGCTTCTGATGATGAAAAACACAATGATTTTTCTTATCAACAAATCAAAGAATTTGAAAAAAATGCAAGTATTTTAGAGGATATTTTAGGTTATTCATCACTCAAACATCTGGCTAATTCGCCTGCAATTGTTCGTTTTCCTGAGGCTCATTTTGATATGGTGCGATTAGGAATTGGTTTGTATGGCATCGAAACCAATGCCATTTTTCAAGATAAACTATTACCGATTGCCACGCTCAAAACTACTATTTCACAAATTAAATTTGTAAAAAAAGGAGAAAGTATTGGGTATAGCCGAAGTGAAATTGTTGAAAAAGATACAAAAATTGGTGTGATAAATATTGGCTATGCAGACGGATTGAATAGATTATTGAGCAATGGCGTAGGAAAAGTAGCCATCAATGGAAAAATAACCAAAATACTTGGACGTATTTGTATGGATATGTCTATGATTGATTTGAACGATATAGAAGCAGAAGAAGGCAATGAAGTTATTATTTTTGGTAAAGAAATATCGATTCAAGACATAGCCAATACAATTAAAACTATTCCTTATGAAATATTGACAAGTGTAGGTGAAAGAGTAAAAAGAGTATTTTTTAAAGAATAATAATGATACTTTTTTGATAAAAATGAAATAAAATAGTATATTAGTAAGTTTTTTACGAATAAATGTATTTTTTTTAATAAAAATAATTTAACTTTGTGTATGAATTTATTCAAATTAAAACAATTATACTTTTTTTATGAAAAAAATACTACTAAATTTCTGTTTATTATTTGTTTTATCGAATCATTTTTATTTATTTGGACAAAATAATACACACACAGATTACATCAGAATACTTCCTAATGGTGATACTGTAGTTCGTTGTGTTTCTCACCAACTTCATCAAGAACTTTTAAGAAAAACAGGGCAAAATGACGAACAGTTTGAGAAATGGATAAGAGATATTCGTCAAAAACCTCGAAACAAAAATTTTATTGATAATGATGAGATATTGAGAATCCCAGTAGTTGTACATGTAATACACGAGGGAGAAGCAATAGGCACAGGTAGGAATATTTCTGATGCTCAAATTCAATCACAATTGACGGTTTTAAACCAAGATTTTAGACGAACAGTGAACAGCAGAGGCTTTAACAATAATCCAGTGGGGGCAGATACAAAAATAGAGTTTGTATTAGCAAAACGTAATCCTTCAGGAGGGGCTACCACAGGTATTAATAGAATTTTAAGAACTACTATTGCTGGCTCACCACCCCTCCCTCCTTATAGCTCTACTCAAGTAGATACTGACATAAAACCAAATACAATCTGGGATCCTACACGTTATATGAATATGTGGGTAATTGATTTGGCTTCACCAATTTTAGGATATGCACAATTCCCCGTCAGTTCAGGTTTGTTAGGAGTAAGTGGAGATTGTGGTGCAGGTGTTGCCAATACAGACGGTTTAGTAATGCGTTACCAATCTTTTGGTTCTTCAGATTATGTAAGCATGGGAGGTATTCCATACGACAAAGGACGGACAACAACTCATGAGATAGGACATTATTTAGGTTTAAGACATATTTGGGGAGATGCAAATTGTGGTGATGATTTTTGTGCAGATACGCCAACTGCTCAAACTGCTAATTATGGCTGCCCTACCAATCGTTTTTCTTGTGGTTCTGTGGATATGGTGCAAAATTATATGGATTATACTGATGATGCTTGTATGAATATCTTTACTGTTGACCAAAAAGCAAGAATGAGGGCAGTTTTATACAATAGTTCGAGAAGAGCAACCCTTATTAATTCTGAAGTATTGTATGCACCTCTGACATTAGACGCTGGTATTATAGGAATTACAGAGCCATTTAATCAGAATTGTAGTACTACAATAATTCCCAAAATAATCATTAAAAATTTTGGCACATCAACCTTGACCTCTCTCACCATTACCTATGCTATAAGTGGTGGAAGTAATGTAATTACTAATTGGACAGGTTCACTTGCCCCAAATGCCACAACAACCATCACACTTACTTCTTCAACCACTACAAATGGCAGCAAAAATATAGCTATTAATATTAATAATCCTAATGGTGGAGTTGATGAATTGAGTATCAATAATGCGCTCAATAAAGATTTTGTGGTAGGCAATGGGTTATCTATTCCTGCAATAGAAACTTTTGAGGGAGGAATATTTCCACCTACTAACTGGCGAGTAATCAATAATGGAAATGATTGTATAAGTTGGCGAAAACAAAGTGTTACATCTGGTTCGACGGCTGGGGTTACAGATGCAGCAATGATGAGATGTTTTGCTTATACTGGTTCAGCACAAACTGATGAGTTTATTACACCTGTTTATAATTTACCTGCTTCTACCAATTTACAAATGAATTTTGATGTTGCTTACGCAAGATATGACAACACAAGCAACGAAAGACTTAATGTATTGATTTCCATAGATTGTGGAGTAACTTTTTCTGCTCTTTCTCCTACATCTTATAATAAAGCAGGGGCGACATTATCAACAAGAGCCAATACAACCACCGAATTTCAACCCGCTATTATTGGTGAATGGCGTAATGAAACCATCAATATCACAAATTATGCAGGAAATAATGTGCAGTTTAAATTCATAAGCACTAATGATTATGGTAATAATATATACATCGATAATATTGAAGTGAAAGAAACAGGTGCAGAAATTTCATTCGTGAATAGCATACAATCGGTTACAGAAACCACCACATTAGGTACAGGTTGTAGAAAATATATTGATTATGCCATTCCTTTAAAAATTTCAGCAGCACCAACAGGTGGTAATGCACAAGTAACCATAACAGCCACTTCCTCAGATGCCTATAGCCCTGCTGATTATGAAATTACGACTGTGATGCCTTTGGTCTTTAATGCGGGTTCATCTGCCAATCAAACTTTTAATTTAAGAGTGTATGATGATGCTTCTGTGGAAAATACAGAAACCATAATATTTAATTTCACACTCAATAAAAATGGTTCTAATGCAACAAAAAGTGCTAAAAATCAAACACTTACTTTGAGTTTGAATGACAATGATTTTGATGCAATACCTTTTAACAGTGGAAGCACTATATATTCACAAAACTTTGATAGTCCTCCAACTGGATTTACTATTTCAAGTTTACAAGGACATGATGCAAGCACTACCAATGCGTGGAGAATTGGCACACAACAACAAGCAGGAACAGGCAATAGTTTGTATGTATCAAGCGCAGTAGGTTCAAGCACCTATCAAACAAACAACGCAACCAAACTTGGTGCAAGAACCCCTTTAATAGATGCGAGTAGTGGTGGAAATTTGACACTATCATTTAACTATAAAGTAGGTGGTGAATTTACAAGCCCTAACTATTTTGATTATGGTTCGATTGGTTATTCACTGGAAGGCGATTTAGCTGGTTATCCTATCAGATATATAGGTGATATTACTCCTAATTTAAGCACTACATTAGCAACACCTTTTTATAATGTAACTACCACAACACTTTTTAGTCAAGTACTGCCTGATGAATTAAAAGGAAAAAAATTTCATATATGGTTTATCTGGCAATCTGATGGCACTGCAGGTGGCTCTCAACCTTCATTTGTCATTGATGATATTAGCGTTGTACAAGCAGCAGCAGGTGCAAATATTGCTAATACACTCACTAGTAGACAAGAATATTTAGGTCCTAATGCTACTGTTTATTTTTATAACAGTAGTAATGAATTGATAGCGCGCATTCAAAACACAAGTGCACACGATTATGGTTGTACCACAGTAGAAATTGATAGAGTAGGCACAGCAGCAAGTCAATTCTGGGGAGCAACGGGTGATGTTTCACTTTATTTAGCCAATAAAACAATCAAAGTAACACCTACTACTAATAATCCAGCAGGCAGCTATCATGTTACTATGTATCTAAACAATACAGAAGTAACAGGTTGGGAAACCACTACTACGAAAAATAGAAGTGTGATGCGTTTAGCAAAGACTTCAGGCGCAATCGCAAGTGTAACTAATAGTAATGCAAATGCCTCTCATCGTTTAGGAATACCACACCCTACTGCTCCACGTGGGAATTTTGGAACTAATTATTACATACAAAGTACCTTTAACAATGGGTTTTCAGGTATAGGTGTAGGTGACCCTTCTTCGCCAGCGCCCCTCCCTGTTTCACTTACTACTTTCACAGCACAAAGGCAAAATGAAAATCAAGTTAAATTGACTTGGATAACTACTTCGGAAACTAATAATCAAGGATTTGACATTGAAAAAAGTAAAGATGCCAATAATTTTGAAAAAATTGCTTTTGTAGATGGTTTAGGTAATTCTATTGTAGGCAAAACTTATACTTTTGTAGATAATCAAAAAGAAGGAACCTATTATAGACTCAAACAAAAAGATTTTAATGGTAATTTTGATTATTCTGCTATTCGTTTTGTAGAAGGAAGTGATGATAATAATTTGATTATCTTTCCAAATCCGACTTTGGGGACTGTTTCCTTGAAATTACCACGAAAAATTGATGGAAATAATACAGGTAAAATTCGTATTTTAGATGTGAATGGAAAAGAACTAAAAAGTTTTGAGGGGAAAATAAATCAAGCAGAAATATTCCTAAAAACACAAGTTCCTCAGTTACAAAACGGAATGTATATCATCGATATCAATACAAATGTAGGTTATTGGCAACAAAAACTAATCAAACAATAATTTTTTGATGATTGATTAAAAAACACAAAAAGACAATTTCTGCAACGAGAAATTGTCTTTTTGTGTTTATCCACATCGGAAAGTGGTTTTGGGATAAACCTTTTCATTGCGACTGAAAGGAGGAATCTTGTTTTTGGTTTACAAGTCATCTAAAAGTAAGATTTTTCGCTTTGCTCAAAATGACAAATCTCCCAAAAACACTTTCCGATGTGTATGTCTTAATGTTGTAGGAGGTGTTTTTTTAGATTTTCTTAAAATTCTAATACTTTTGCTAATATGTCTTTATGATAACCATTTACTTCACCGAATTTCGAGTCATGTATGCGTATAGTGGGCATAGCGGCTATCTCACTTGCTTTTTTTAGTTTTTTACCTAATTGTCCTGCTTGGTTTTGTGATAGATTCCAAACCTGTTTTTTCAAGGCATAATAACCTGCCAAACTCAAATAATCTTTGTTTACAGTATTGATTTGTCCCTCTATTTCACTGATGCGTATTTCGTGATTTTCGATTCTTTGTTGCTGTTCTTGTAATTTTTTTTCGTGTTCAACAAGTAATTGCACGGTTTCTAACAAAGCTTCAATCTTAGTTTTAGGTTCTAACTGATAGCTACCTGTTTTACGAATAGTTTCTGCTACTTCTGCTACCCAATTAGTAAATTTTTCTGCTTCAGGCTTATTACTTCTAAAAGCAAGTTTATAAATAGCACGTTCGTTTATGAACCACGTTTTCTGAACACCTCCCACCGTTTGGGAGTCCTCAAGAACAGCCCATTCTTTAGGAATTTGTCTTTGCCAAAGGCTATCGGCTCCACGCCAAGATAAGTCAAGCATTTCAAAAACATCTTTAGCCATAAACCAGACTTGATTTTCGTTTTCAATTACCCCAACTGATTTATCAAGGTAAGTTTTAATTATTGTATTCATAATTTATTAAAATAATTTTTGCAAATATAAATAAGGTATTGCAAATATGCAATTAAATTGTATAAAAAATATGCAATACCTATAAATATTTTAATTTGTAATAACAACAAAAAAGATATAAAAGTACAATTTTCCTCTTGTTGTTCCAACCGTTGTTAGTGTTTCGAGAAGTGCAGTAAAATCTAAATTTTCTATTAAGACCTCATTGCTGCACTTTTCGTCCATCAAACGCCTATTTTTTTGTTAATAAGTTATTTATGAAGATAAAAACAAGTGCGAATATTATATAAAACAATAATTTTTTCTTTGGCTGTTTGCGATAGTGATAGAAGCAGACTTGCAGAGACAAAAAGAGAGAAAAACGAAGGTCTCCGAGTTTTTTCTCTCTTTTTTGGCTCTGTGCTTTGCACGATAGCACGTAATCGCCCACTTGTTTTTTATTTTTTTGGTTTAATTCTTTGATTTTTTATCGATAAATTTGCAAATTGACAAAAAAAATGCAAAATTTGCACTTCAAAACTTAAAGTATAAAAATATGCCTCTTGACCAAGTAAGCAACGAAGATGTTGAAAAATATGAATTTAAAGATGAAAATCAAGACGAAAATGAGCCTGAAAGTGAACTAAAAGGAAGTGAAATGTCATTGATTGACCATTTAGAAGAGTTGCGTTGGCATTTGATTAGGGCAACGATTGCGGTGGGAATTTTGATGGTAATTGCTTTTTTTAATATTAAATTTATTTTTGAAAACGTTTTGATTGCACCTGCCAAAACTAATTTTTGGACTTATCGTCAGTTATGTGCCTTAGGTGAATATTTAGGAACAAAAGACGCTTTGTGTATTCAAAAAATAAGTCTTGACTTACAAAGTAGGACACTAGCAGGGCAGTTGATGATGAGTATTACAGCTTCAGCTATGATTGGTTTGATTATTGGTTTTCCTTATGTTTTTTGGGAAATATGGCGTTTTGTGAAACCAGCTTTGTATAAAAAAGAGCAAAAAGTAGCCTCAGGAGCAGTTTTTTGGGTGAGTTTGTTGTTTATTTTTGGGGTGGTTTTTGGGTATTATATTGTTACTCCTTTGTCTATTAATTTTTTGGCAAATTATCAAATTGCGGATTCTATCAAAAATCAATTTGATATTGTATCTTATCTTTCAACGGTCATTACTTTGGTAATGGGTTGTGCATTTTTATTTCAATTACCTATTTTGGTTTATTTTTTGGCAAAAATTGGTGTAATTACGGCAAGTTTTATGCGAAAATATCGCCGTCATGCTATTGTTGTCATTTTGATTTTGGCGGGTGTCATTACTCCTCCTGATGTATTCAGTCAAATTATTGTTTCGTTACCGCTTTGGATTTTATATGAAATAGGCATTAACATTGCGGCAAATGTTGAGAAAAATTTGAAATTATCAGAGAAATAATTGGTAGGTTTTATTGTTTACTGCTTTTAAAAATTGAATAGTTGATACCGAAAATTATCAACTATTCAATGTTCCAAATAGAAATCAATCTATCATCACCCGCAGTAATTAAATGATTATCAAATTCACTCCAAAAAAGTGTATTAACTGATGTTGCGTGTCCTGCATGTCTTGCTTTATCTATCACTTTTAGCAATTTGAATGTTTTGCTATCCCAAATTTTAATAGATTTATCCATACTACAAGAAGCAAAAAAAAGTGCATCAGGGCTATAAACTATGTCATTCAAAGCATATAAATGAGCAACAATGTCCTGATGTAACGAAAAATTATCATTGACATTCCATATTTTTAAGTGTGCATCACGACCTCCTGACAAA
>RDZP01000188.1 GCA_004294005.1 Cytophagia bacterium | reverse complement strand
AACTGTAGTACACACTTTTAGTGTGTCGACACACTAAAAGTGTGTACTACAATTGCTCAATAGAAAAAATCGTATAAAATTTAGTAGAACCATAAAAAATAAATCAATATAAAAAACCTTATAAACCTTAAAAATTTATAGGGTTTTCTGTTTTATAAAAAATTGTTGTTAATTTTTTATCAATATATTGGAAAAAAAGAATAAAAAACATTATCTTTGCAATATAGTTGCAAAAGTATCTATAAAAAAATTTAATTGTTTATAAACCTTTAAAAAAACAAAATAATATTATGATTGCAGTAATCATTTTCTTTCTCTTACATTGGTATATTTCTTTGTTTTGTCAGTCGTTCTTTTTGCATAGGTATGTAGCCCATGGTATGTTTACTATGAACAAATTTTGGGAAAAATATTTTAGCATTCTTACTTATGTCGGACAAGGCTCGTCCTATTTAAGCCCACGTGTATATGGTATGTTACACAAAATGCATCATGCTTTTAGTGATACAGAAAAAGACCCACATTCTCCACACCATGCTACTAATATGTTTACAATGATGTGGAAAACAAAAAAAATCTATGATGATTTAATTCGTGATAGATTTGCAGATTTTGAAGCACGTTTTGATGTTCGTCAAGTATGGAAAAGATTAGAAAATTGGGCTGAAACTTGGTTTTCACGTATTGCTTGGGGTGCTTTGTATGTTGGTTTTTATATATTATGCTATTTTTATTTGGGTATGCACTGGGGATTTTTCTTCTTATTACCTATTCATTTCTTAATGGGTCCTATTCATGGAGCAATTGTGAATTGGGCGGGACATAAATACGGTTATAGTAATTTTGATAACAATGATGAGTCAAAAAATTCGTTGAATTTTGATTTCCTAATGTTAGGTGAATTATTCCAAAACAATCATCACAAATTACCAAATCGTGTTAATTTTGCTGTAAAATGGTATGAAATTGATCCAATTTATCCAATTATTAGAGTTTTAGATTGGCTAAGAATTATTAGATTGAAACAAAAAGCTATCTAATCAAAAATTATATGCTCATAAAAAAAACATCAAATTTTTAATAAAATTTGATGTTTTTTTTATTACTTAAGAATAATTTTATTTTTTTGTAACAATATCAAAACCGATATGAACAGTAGGATTGATAAATTTATCTTTTACAGATTTATCAGAGCCATAAGATAAATTCCAATCAGTACGTTCTATATTGAATTTTGCTTCTGCTTTTACACCGCTTTCGCTTATAGTAATTTTAGCAGGGAAAGTAATTGATTTTTTTACACCTTTCAATTCTAAATTACCTGTTACTAATGAATTAGGGTCAGATAAAGTATATTTTTTATCTTTATCACCATCATCTTTTTTAGATTTTGCATATCCTTTTACAGATGTAATTTCAAAATTTGCTGTAGGGAATTTTTTCACCTCAAAAAAATCAGCATCTTTTAAATGACCTTCCAATTTTTCTTTACCTTTGTCTTTTGTCAAATCTTTTACTTCTAAAGAATTGATATCGATTGTAAAAGTACCACCTACTACTTTTCCATCTTTCACAGATAATTTTCCATCTTTTAATTGAAAAGTTCCGTCATGTTTTCCTGTTGGTTTTGTACCAACCCAAGTAACTACACTTGATTTTGTATCAACATTTTGGTCTTCATCACCTGTTGTTTTTTTCTCATCTACTTTTTCTGCGTTTTTTGTTTCCGCTTTGTCACTTTTTGGTGCTTGCGAGCAATTCGTCGCTACAAGTGTAATTGCTGTACCTAATAATACAGTTTTAAAAAAATTCATAAATAATAAGAATTAAGGAATAGAATTTAAAATAAAAAAATTAAATTAGAATCATTAGTTATCAAATGATTCATTGTTATAACATTAAACAAGTATAAAATGTTTCAAAAAAAATTATTTTTGTATCATTAGACACAAAAAAGAACGAAATATTGTTGTAAGTTTATTTTTAATAGTAGGTAGTTTTAGTTTTATAGGATAATATGAACTTATAAAAAATGGAAAAATAGTATCAGAAGTATCAAAATTTAAGTGAAAATATTCTAAAATTGATGATAAGTAATTATAGATTTTTTTATTTAATTGTGATTAAGGATATTGCAAAAAAGCAAGTATTTTAATTAGCAAATTGTGTACGTTCTGCACTTGCATTACTCAATTCAGAACTCGCCACATACTACACGATTTGCATCCCTAAAACTCACTCTTAGGTTTCCTAAGTGGTCTTTGTATTGGTATTCATAGACAACAGTATTGTTGAGGTTTAAGACACAACCTTCAAACAAAAATTATTATTTTCTCAAATACACAACTTTCTTTTTTTGTCCCAGCAAATATTATTAAAATTTTTATCATACCATGTTTCTCCAACTGGCTTAAGTATAAAAAAAGTAAAACTATCGCAAGTATAAGCGAAGCGATACTTGTGATTTTGTATTGATAGAAGTCTCCAGACTTCACCACTCGGAGAGTGGAAAAG
>RDZP01000078.1 GCA_004294005.1 Cytophagia bacterium | reverse complement strand
AGTGGTACGCCTTCAGCATCGGGTACTTTCAGTTTTACGGTTACGGCTACTTCGGGTATTTGTAGTGCTTCGCAAGCGTATAGCGTAGTAATTTGTCCTTCATCAGTAAGTTTCAGCCCTGCCTCTTTGCCTAACGTGATACAAGGTAGTACTTATAATCAAACTATCTCGCAAAGCACTCTTACAGGCACTATTACTTGGTCAATCAGCGCGGGTAGTTTGCCGACAGGTTTAACTTTGAATAGTACAACGGGAGCAATAACAGGAACTGCTACGGGTTTTGGAAATAGTAATTTCACTATTCAAGTAAGCAATGGTATTTGTAGTGGTACACAAACGTATGGTATTAACGTAACTTGTCCTACTGCAACGCTTAGTCCTTCTACCTTACCTAATGTTATACAAGGTGCATCTTATAACCAAACACTAACGCAGACAGGTTTGATTGGTACGCTTACTTGGAGTGTAAGTATTGGAAGTTTGCCAACAGGCTTAACTTTGAACAGTACAACAGGAGCAATAACAGGAACTGCTACGGGTTTTGGCAATAGTAATTTCACTACTCAAGTAAGCAATGGCACTTGTAGTGGTACACAAACTTATAGTATTAATGTAACTTGTCCTACTACAACGCTTAATCCTTCTACCTTGCCTAATGCTATACAAGGTGCATCTTATAACCAAACACTAACGCAGACGGGTTTGAGTGGTACGCTGACTTGGAGTGTAAGTGTTGGAAATTTGCCTGCAGGTCTGACTTTGAATAGTACAACAGGAGCAATCACAGGAACCGCTACGACTTTAGGTACTTCCAATTTTACGATACAAGTAAGTAATGGCACTTGTAGTGGTACACAAGTATTTAATTCATTTTTGGTGGAGGCTTTGTCAGCACCTGTCGCAACTGCTGCAACATCTATCGTTACTACAGGTTTTACAGCCAATTGGAATGCAGTATCAGGAGCAACAGGCTATAGATTAGATGTAGCAACCGATAACGCTTTTACTAATTTTGTGGCAGGATACAATAATAGAACTGTAACGAGTACGAATGAGATAATCAGTGGTGCTACACTTCTTACTAATTATTTTTATCGTGTAAGGGCAGTAAATGGAATAGCTACTTCTGCAAATTCTAATATTATTACCTTACAAACTACTCCATTAGAAGATAATTATTTTGGAAGTTTAGTAACTGTATATCCTAATCCAGCTCGTGACCTTGTAACGATTAGTATTTCTGAACAAAATTATAAATTAGTTGAATTATCTATTTTAGATAATGGAGGTAAACTTATTAAAAAAATAACTTTTGATAATAAACCTGAGGGTATAGCAGTAGAAGTATCTAAATTAGCCGTGGGTGTTTATTTCTTTCAAATTGAAAGCAGGTCATCTAAAACTATTAAAAAAGTTGTAAAACAATAACATAGATAGGGATATATTTTTCTATTTTTAACATCTGTCTTATTTCTTTACCCCACTCCAAAAAACAAATTTTTTTAGAGTGGGGATTTTTTTTTCATTTCAATAATTTGATAAGCAGGTTTATTTCTTTTTAGATGTAAGATATTTTTTGATGTCTTTCGCAGAAGGAAGTTGTTTGCTAAGTTCTTCAGGCAGTTGTTCGTAGAGTTTATATTCTGCTACGCCAATAGGTTTGTTTTGGCTTCGCAAAGAATATTCTACTTCCAAATCATCTTTTTCAACGCAAAGAATAATGCCAATCTTTGACGCATCCAAGGAATTTCTCCAGCAAGTTGCTGGAGAATTGGAAAATTACGATATGTGAAATAAAGTTGCCTCATATACCAAAGATTTTGCACAGAAAAACCTTCTGTATTTGGAAACTCTGTTTTGAGGTCTTGAGATAGGCGTTCTACTACCGAAGTAATAATATTTTTTTGAAAAAACAAGTAATTTTCTAAAGTGTTTTTGACGCTAAAATTTTTATTAATTTCCAAAAAATGCTTCAAAAAAAATAAAAAAATAATTTTTTTATCATAACTTTGCTAAAAAATTGACAAAATGAAAATTATACTACTCAACGAACTCGAAAGCGTTTATTATTATGACCAAATTAATTATGTATTGACCAAAAATGAAATCAACGAAAACATAAGACTACGTAATTTTAATAATTTATATTTGGGTTTTATTAATCAACTTACAGAACAAAGAGAAAAACAAATTTTTTCAGGTTGGTTTGCTAAAATTAACTTTTTGGTGCAGGCTTATAATTTCTCAAAAGAAGAAGGTGAAATTTTGCAATCTATCCGAAGACTCTGCCGAAAAGCATTGACACAAAAAAAATTTATTCCCGAAAAAGAATTAGTTATCGCTTGTGCAAAAGTGATGGCAAATACAATAGCACGTTTTTCAGAGGGAAATATGCCCGAAAAATTAGAAAAATTATGGAAAAATGAAACATTACCGACTTTAATTTATACAGAAATTCCTGAGGCACAAATCAAAGGATTATTAGCAACTATTACCGAAAAAAGTCCAATAGAAAAATTAGAAACACAAAATTTGAAACAAATTCATTTACAATGTGATACCGAAAATTTTGGAATTATCAAAATAACTTTGACTGATGTCGCTTTTTATAACCAAAAAGGTGAAAATTTTAGAACTAATTTTTTAAGTACTGAATGTCATTTATACGTCAAAAAATACCAAACTGTCTATTTTACACATTTAGAAAAGTTAGAAGAAAATCATTTTGTATCTACACGCAATACGTCTTTTGTGATTCACGCCGATTATTTGATTGATGTTACAAAAATTGCTCTCTGTGGCAAAGAAGATTTCCCCGCTTTTCCTTATTTTTATATTTTAGATAAAATTACTTCTTTTAATGGTAGTATTCATACATTTAGAGGTACTTTGGCAAACGAAATTTTGGATAAATATTTAGCAGATAATACCCAAAATTATGACCATTATTTCAAAGAATCTTTGCAAGAAAAACAAGCTGATGCACTTTCTTCTCATGTACAAGCGGGAGAAATCACAACTTTGTATAATAATTTACAACCACATTTCTCAAATATGAAAAAAGTAATGGACAATTACGATAATTTTTATATTTTGACTGAACCTACTTTTGTTTCTTCTGTGTATGGTTTGCAAGGGCGTTTGGATATTCTTCTGACTGATATTCAACACTCACAAAGAAAAGATATTATAGAACTAAAATCTGGCACTCCTAAGCGTATTCCTGCTAATTATGACCATTTGTTGCAAGTCGCAGGTTATAATTTATTGTTAGAAACTACTTTTCCTCATAGAAATGGAGTAAGTTCTATTTTGTATTCTTCTGATGAAAAAACACCTTTGCGTGATTGTGGAAGTTTAGAATTTGACGCACAAGATTTATTACGTACACGCAATCAAATTGTATATTTAGATTGGGAAATCAGTCAAGGAAATGTAGAATTGTATGATAAAGTAGTCGATAAATTTAAAAAATCAAACAAAAAAATAAGCAAATATACACAATTAGACATCGAAAATTTTGTTACAAAATGGAAAAATGCTTCTTTATTGGATAAAGTTTATTTTGCTTCATTGATGGGTTTGGTACAAAGAGAATTAATTACTGCCAAAATTGGTGGCAATTTATTATCTGAAAGTGCTTCTGGTTTTTCAGGACTTTGGAGGAATACATTGCACGAAAAGAAAAATAATTTTGCCATTTTATATGGTTTGGAACTTGAAAAATACAAAGCAGACCACAGCGAAATTACATTTTTAAGACCATTAGACCAAAAACAAGCAACAGCCTTCCGAAAAAATGATATAGTAATGCTTTATCCTTGTAAAGAAATTGAAGAATTAGCACCTACGCAATATCAATTATTAAAGGCAAATATTCAATCAATTACAAGCACAAAAATTACACTCAAAATTTGGCACAAAGCGATGCCCGAAGCATTTTTGGAAGAGTTTAAGTATTGGGCAATCGAACCAACTTTGTTAGAACAATCTTATACAGCACAAATGAATGCTTTGTCTGATTTTTTAGGTTTGCATCACACAAAAAAACAAATCTGGTATGGCAAGACAAAACCAACTTTTGTGATTGAAACAAAAGAATTTAGACAACAATTAGTAGAAAATTATAAAAATTTGAGTGAAGAACAACTCGATATTTTATCAAAAACATTGCGTACTCAAAATTATTTTTTGTTGCAAGGTCCACCGGGAACAGGAAAAACATCTCAAATGTTACGGACAATTACTGATTATTTATACAATTATACACGAGAAACGATTGTTTTATTAGCATTTACGAATCGTGCTACTGATGAAATTTGTCAAAAAATAGAAAAATCTTGTAGTGGTAATTATTTAAGATTGGGTACATTTGATAATAATGCTGAATTTTATAACAAAAGTTTATTATCAGAAAATAATTTTGAAAAACTAATCGAAAAAATAAATAATACACGCATTTTTGTCTCAACAGTTTCTTCTTTTTTCAAATATGCGCATTTGGTCAAAAACAAAGATATTTTGATTGTTGATGAAGCCTCTCAATTATTAGAACCTATGCTTTGTGGTATTGCACCTTTTTTTGAAAGATTTATTATGATTGGAGATGAAAAACAACTTCCCGCAGTCGTTACTCAATCGCATTTGCAATGTGAATCGGACAACGATTTGATGAAAAATATTGGTTTAGAAGATATGTCTTTGTCTGTTTTTGAGCGATTATTGCACAATGCACAAAAAAATAATTGGAACGATTGCTACACAATGTTATCAACACAATTCAGAACACATCAAGATATTGCGGCATTTATTAGCAAAGAGTTTTATAAGACTTTGAAAGCAGGAAGTGAAAAACAAAAGGAAAAATTTAATTTTTATAACCCTAATTCTAACATAGCATTAGAAAAAAAAATGGCAAGTTCAAGAGTTTTATTTTTTGATATTGAAAAAGAAGAAACGCCTAAATTGAACAGAAAAGAAGCACAACAAATTGCAGAAATGCTTTATTTAATTAGTGATATTGCCAAGCAAAAAGGCACTTTCACACACGAAACTGTGGGCGTGATAACGCCTTATCGCGCTCAAATTGCAGAAATTTACACATTATTAGATGATGAACTTCGAGAAATGATTACTATTGATACAGTAGAACGTTATCAAGGTTCAGAAAGAGATATTATTTTGGTTTCGATGGCGGTAAATCATCCTGCACAAATGAAAAATTTGCAAGGAAATAACAAAGAAATTGATAAAAAACTAAATGTAGTTTTGAGCCGCGCCAAAGAACAAATCATAATGTTGGGCAATGCAACTATTTTGAAGGAAGGTTTTTGGTATGATAGATTTTTGAAATTTGTAGAAGAAAAAAACACAAAATAACAATAAAAAAACAAATTTATCTTTATTGTATTTGTCTTAAATCCGTGTTGTTTACATCAGTTTCATCAGCGTTCTATTGCGTTGGAACGCTGATGAAACTGATTTTCAAACGCGGATTTTTATTGATAACAACACATAAAAAGAGTAATTTATTTAATTATCATTTCAAAAAAATAAAATTCACAAAAAAAATTCATAAAAAAATAAAAAAAATTGCTTAGAACAAAAAAAAGTTATATATTTGTAACTTCATTAAAGCCCTTTATTTTTTATGCAATTCACAGATATTACCACTCAATTTCCACCTCAAAATGACAAAGATTTTTTTGAGATGATTCAATTCGTAAAACAAAAACCGTTTGCGAAAGATTTTTGGAATATTTTGAAAATGATTTATAAAAAATCAGAAGAATATCTGTTGGATACATCTCAAACAGAACAAAGAGTTGGTGTTGCTAATTTAATGGGAAACTTTTTGGTGAGGTTAGATTTGCTCAATCATTCAAAAGATGTAAAAAGTGAATATCCAACCGCCGCGACAGTTGCCTACATGAAAAGACGTGCCAGAAGATTTATCAAGCAATTAGGTACGATTGACAAAGAAAGTTATTTAAAAATTGCTAAACAAATTATTTTAAATAGTAATAATACTACCAATAAATTAGTACCTAACTCACAATTAGTTGTAGCAGATATTTTATTTAGTAATTCGATGCGTCTGCAATATGTGGACAGTCGTTCTTGTTATCGATGGATAAAATCTTTTCATTTACACCAAGAAGAAGAAAGATTTGCTGCTTATTGGGACGAAGAAATGACTTTTGTACAATCACTTATTCAAAAAGATAATCTTGCTGATGAAGTTTATGAATTTGCTATCAAACTTTGCAATAGAAATGAATGGGCGATTCCTTTGGTAAATGAAGTAATGCTTGTGCGTTTTTTTAACTCTAATTCTGTTTGGTTAAAACAGCTTGCAGTCAAAAGAAGTTATGCAGACTTTTCTTATAAAACAATTTCACCTGAATTGTATGCGGGTTTATGGCTTTATGCAGACACAATGACCCAAAAAAGAATTGCAGAAATCAACCAAAAAAGAGTACAAAACGCACCTGATTGGTATAAAAAATTGGCAGTGGCACTCTCAAAATATACCTTTGAAATGCTCAAAAACGGCAATGCCAATAAAAGAGTAATGAAAAGTATTGATTTCTTAGAGAAAAAATTCCCAGATGTTTTGAGCAAAAATGATTGGACTCCGATGGCAAAAGCACTTTTGACTTCGCCTTTTCAAAAATTAAGAAATATTGCTTTCGAAGCCATGAAAAATGTGAGTTTTGATAACGTTTTGTATTGGTTGGAGGCATGGCTCGAAAAAGAACGAAATATAATTGATGACCATAAAGAATATGAAAGATTTATCGATATTTTTTATGCAAAATCACCTAAAAACATAGATAGTGATACAATTAAAAAGTTTATTTTTACAAAAAAACCCAATTATTTTTTAGTAGAATTTGCTTGGCATATCAGCAATAAAAATAGTCAACAATGGGCTTATTATACTATTTGGAATAGACTTGGTAAATCTCAATCAGAACAAGCTTTTATTTACACTTGTCAATCACCTGCGGGTAGAGTTGCTTTTGAAAAGTATTACAATTATTATTCTTATAACATTACTTATTTATCAAAAAAATCGATAGAAGTTTTGTTTGAATTTGGTAATACCAAAATGCAAAATATGTTTATTGATAAATTTGTGGAAAATCTCTTAAGTAGTTTTTCTTATTATTTTCGTCAGATGATTGAGATGCCTGAGCATATCCGTACTCTTGTACTCGAAAAGACTTGGACTGGTCTATTAAATAGTAAAAAACATAATATTTTTGGTTATTGGGATTCAAATTCTGTTTTTGCATTCATTGAAAGTAATGATTTTGCTTTTGAATTGATTATGGAAATCATAGAGAAAGTAAAATTAGATGACACTTCTTGGCAAACAATTATGCGAAATATATTTCAATATCGTCGTTTTCTCAATGGATTACTTCAAATTTTTGCTGATTTACCTGACAATAATCCTAAGGTAAAAGTATTTATTGATAATATAAATGTAGCAGCGATTAAAAATAACGCAAAAGATATTCCTTTTAAATACATTATAATTGTTTTGAATAAATTGAATTGGGAACAAATTTTGGAGTTGGTGGCTGAAACTGATGAAGAAAATTTTTTAACAATAGAAAAAATAATTTTACCAATTTTAGAAAAAAAACAAGAAGAAGTTGGTTTTTGGAAATCACTTTTAGAGAAGGTAATACAAGGAGAAAATCGTCAATTAGGTATTAGATTATTAGAAAATCCTACTTTTTATGCACTATTTTTACAACAAAAAGATTTGAGTTTGATAGACATAGAAGGGCAAGAGTATGAAGAATTATTGTTGCAATGGGCAGAAAAAAATACGCACTATTTTGAGATGAATTCACAAAATTTATTCAAATTATGTATGCACAAAATTCCTTCTGTACGTCAATTTGGATTACAATACGCTGAAAAATTAGGTTTTTCTTTACCTTTTGCTTTGCGTTTTTTTGAAACTGATACACCTGATATGGCAACAACTGCCCAAAAATATTTTAATGAAATTGAAAGACAAACAATTGAAGAAACAGAAGCAATTTTGGCACTTTGTGATAGCCCAAATAAAAATGTACGTCAGTTTGGACTTGATTATACACAAAAAAGAATAGAAAACCTACCTCAGAAAACAACCATTGTTTTGGAATGTTTGTCTGAACATTCTGATACAAATGTGCAAACTTTTGTTGCAAAAAAAATTAATGAACTATCCACAGAAGAAGTTACAAAAATAACCAAAAAATTTGTAAATAAATTTGATGATGAAACATTAAAAATCAAAAATAGAAGCCGAAAAGCAAAAGAAATTATCAAAAATAGAATAGAAAATACATTGCAAGTAGAAACAAAAACTTTGATAAATTTGGCAAGAGTAGGCACAAAAGCAGACAAAGAGTGGGCAATCGAGCAGATGACCAAAAAAGTATTGGCAGGTGAAGAAATAGAAGGTTTTGTATTGATGTAAGTTTATTCTTAATAATCGTTTTTTTTTCTCAAAAATACTTTCTATTTTTGAGAAAAATTATAAAAATAGCAAATTTAAAATGGATACAATTGTATATGAAACAAAATATTTAAAAATTATTCATAACACTGAATTTAATTTTTTATATATTAATTGGATTGGATTTACTTCAAGCCAAGAATTTAGAGATGGAATTGACCATATTTTTACTTTGATGATTGAACACGAAATTAAAAAAACGATTACAGACATCACTGAACATAAAGTCATTTCTACAGAAGACCAAGAATATGCAGCCACTTTGTCAGTAGATTTTAGTCGAAAATATTGGGGAGTAAAAAGAGCATTAATCCCACCAAAAGATGTATTTGCAAGATTTAGTATCAAGCAAGTCAATGCACAAGTAGCCAAACAAGAGGCGCAAGAAAGGCGTTTTTTTGCTGATTATGATGAAGCATTAGAGTGGATAAAAGAAGGTATATGATAAAATATGTACTTTTTTTATTTTTATGTGTTTTTTATTGGAGTAATCAAAATAATAAATTGATTATCAATGATTTATATACATATAAAAAAGATAGTTTGCAACTCAAAAATTTACACGCTTCTCCCATCAAAAACTATATTGAAAAAAAAATCAATGCCAACAAAAAAATAAAAATCATTTGCTTTGGTAATAGTATTACAAATGGATATAAAGTAGGAAAAAATACAACTGTAGTCAATTCATATCCATTGGTATTGCAAAAATTATTACAGAAAAAGTACAAAAATGATTCTATTTTAGTGATAAAAGAAGGAAAAAATGGACGAAGAATAGACCAAGCATTGTTGTATTTACCTCAAATCATTGCTCAAAAACCTGATGTTGTTATTATTGAATTGGGCATTAACGATGCTTATAGTAATTTTTCATCTGACTTTTTTAATGAGAAAATGGCAATTATTGTCCAAAAATTAAAACAAAAAAAAATAGAAATCATCATTGCTTCTCCTACTCCAATTCTTATGCCTTATAACACAAAAGTTTGGGAAATTACAAAAGGTTTGTATCAATTTTGTAAAGAAAATAAAATTTCATTTGTTAATTTGTATGAAAAAGTTAGTCAATTAGCACAACAAAAAAACCTCACTATGCAAAAAATTTTACCTGATAATATTCATTTTGCAGACGAATATTATGCCTATCTCTCTGCAATTATTTTTGATTATTTATATGAAAATTGATTAATTTTTTTTTAAATCAACGAAATTTTTGTAGATAAATAATGTTGATTTTACGAATTTTTATCTTTCATTTTCAAGACTCCATTATAGAAATAACAAAAAATATAAAAATAAGATTATTTTATAGAATATTTGAAAAAAAGATAGTAAATTGCACCCTCGAATCAAAACAATAATCAATATTTGTTTTAATAATCGTTTTTAGTAAAAAATATTATTAGAAAACATGAATTTTATCAATAGTGCAGTGCGTTGGGTGCTTACTCGTAGGCTTTCTAAGATTAAACATTTTATGAAAAATCCTTTTGAAGTGCAATATAGAACGCTTCAAAATTTAGTAAAAAAAGCAGAAAATACAGAATTTGGTAAAAAATATCAATTTACGCAACAAAAAACATATACAGATTTTCAAAATAAAGTACCTGTTTCTACTTACGAAGACTTGTCGCCTTTTATTGAAAGAATGATGAAAGGTGAGAAAAATGTTCTTTGGTCGTCAAAAATTGATTGGTTTTCAAAATCATCAGGTACAACCAATGCCCGAAGTAAATTTATTCCAGTTTCTTACGAAACCCTTTTTCGTTGTCATCAACAAGGAGGTCGAGATATGTTGGCTTTGTATTTAGAGAATGAACCTAATTCAAAATTTTTTTGGGGAAAAGGGCTTTCTATTGGTGGAACTTTTCAAAAAAATCCTGATTTTCCTGCCATTCGATTTGGTGATATTTCTGCTGTTATCGTTCAAAATCTACCCTCTTGGGCGCAAAGTTTAAGAACGCCACCTATTCATATTGCGATGATGGATAAATGGGAAGAAAAAATAGAAGCAATGGCAAACTACACAATGAACCAAAAAATTACAAGTTTATTAGGTGTGCCTACTTGGATGGTAGTAGTTTTACAACGTATTTTGGAATTGAAAGGAAAAAAACACATCGAAGAGGTTTGGGGGAATTTAGAAGTATTTATGCACGGAGCGGTTGCTTTTACGCCTTATCGTGAATTGTTCAAAAGTTTGGCTCCAACGCTTAAATATATGGAAATTTATAATGCTTCAGAAGGTTTTTTTGGATTGCAAGATGATATGACAAGAGATGATATGTTGTTGATGTTAGATTATGAAGTGTTTTATGAATTTATACCTATGAGCGATATTGAACTCGAAAATCCAAGTGTTATTCCATTAGAACAAGTTGAATTAGATAAAAATTACGCCATTTTAATTTCTACAAGTGCAGGTTTGTGGCGTTATAAAATTGGTGATACAGTTAAATTTACTTCCAAATTCCCTTATAGAATTAAAATTACAGGACGCACCAAACATTTTATTAATGCTTTTGGCGAAGAAGTTATTATCGAAAATGCTGAAACTGCTTTAGCGTATGCCTGCAAAGAAACTGACGCTTTGGTGAGTAATTTTACGGCTGCCCCTGTGTATATGGGTGAAGGCGGCAAACAGGGCGGACACGAATGGTTGATAGAATTTGAAAAACAGCCTTTGAACTTAGATAAATTTACAGATTGTTTGGACTCAAAATTAAGAGAAATTAATTCTGATTATGATGCCAAACGCTATCAAGATATTGCTTTACTCAAACCAATTGTTCATAATTTACCACAAAATACTTTTTATAATTGGCTTAAAAGCAGAGGAAAATTAGGCGGGCAAAATAAAGTGCCTCGTTTGTCCAATTCAAGGGAATACATAGAAGATATTTTAAAATCTATGGGTGCTTTTAGTTAGTAGTTTTTTGTATTTGAATTGATTATTTTGGTTAAACTTTTTAATATTTATTTTTGCCAGACATTATAAATGAACATATTAAAAATAACTATTGTATATTTATAAAATTTAAAAATTATGTTTCTAAAAAATATAAAGTTTTGCCGTTTTAAAGGGCAAAAATACGAGTGGTCAATGGAAGGAAAGCCTATAAATGGGCTTGTTGGACAACCTGTAACTTTCAAAGAAATTAACCTTGTTGTAGGGAAAAATGCAACAGGTAAAAGCAAAACTATAAATGTTATAAGGCAACTATCCGACTTGTTGTCAGGTGATGTAAAGTTATCACAATTGATGTATGATACATCTATTTATGATTTACTTTTTGATGACAAAGACAATGAAATTGCCTATTTTTTGGAATTTGAAGAAGGTAAAATAAAGCAGGAAATTCTGAAAATCAATGGTGTTTCGAAATTAACAAGAAATAGCAAAAACGGGACTATGTTTTACGAGAAAGCCAATGATAATTTAGAATTTGAAATGGAAGATGACAAATTGGCTGTTTCACGAGTAGATAAAATTCAACAACCTTTTTTTGAGCCTTTACAAAATTGGGGCAAAACACTTAATCACTATTGTTTTGGTGGACAACTTGGAAAAAACTCATTGTTGCGTGATATAAATGCAATCAAAGAAGATAAAGAAGTTGATTTGAAAGATAGTGATGACGTGGCTGAAATCTTTATTAAGGGTAAAAGAAAATTTGGAGAGGAATTTACGAATAAAATCATTGATGATATGAGTAAAATCTCTTACAATATTAGTATGATAAATGTTGATACACTAAAATTTTTTCCTGTTCCTGCATTTGGTGTTGGCGTAAAAGAGGTTGATATAGAAGATGTAACAGACCAAAAAGAAATGTCGCAAGGTATGTTTAGAGCTTTGTCGCTTCTTGTTCAGTTAAATTTTTCTTTGTTGAGCAAAATCCCAAGTTGCATTTTAATTGATGATATTGGCGAAGGTTTAGACTATGAAAGGTCAAAAAGTTTAATTGACTTAATTATTGAAAAAGTGAAAGGCTCACCTGTTCAGGTCATTATGACTACCAATGATAGGTTTGTAATGAATAATATCCCATTGGAATATTGGTCTGTTATTCATCGTGTGCCTAAAAAATCTTTGTTTTATAATTATCAAAATTCAAAAGAAATTTTTGATGATTTCAAATATACTGGCTTGAGTAACTTTGATTTTTTATCAACAGAATTTTATTTTGAAGGTTTTGAACAATCAGAAGAACAACTATGAAAAAAATTGCTTTTTATGTTGAAGGACAAACAGAGCAGTTTTTTATCAATAAGTTATTGATTGAAATTGCTGGTAAAAAAAAGATTGAAATAGAACTTCAACAATTTCAAGGTGTTGGAAAACCTACTAAATCTATCTATCCAAAAACAACTGCACAACCACAAAATCCACAACATTTTGCTCTTATATTTGACTGCATGGGTGATGGTGGCGTAAAACCAAGAATATTGCAAGATGCTGTTTCATTATTCAATCAAGGATATAGTGAAATTGTTGGACTTATTGATTTTTACTCACCACCACAACGTACTACTTTTACTCTTGCTGATTTATCCAAGTTTGAAAACGAACTTAGTAATGGAACTGTAAGAAATGAGCGTAGAATTACACAACCTTTGCCAAATGATACAAGCATAGTAATTGCTGTTCGGGAAATAGAAGATTGGTTTTTAGCAGAATGTAATCATTATGCTTGTATTGATGCCTCTATTACGCTTGACACAACACAAATTGCAAGTTTGGGTTTCAATCCTTGTGTTGATGACTTGACACTTCGTGCTACTACTGCATTCGAAGACTTAAAAAGTGTTTATAAATTAGTTGGTAAAACTTACCGCAAAAAGAAAGATAAGATGGAGGAAACCGTTGAACGTTTAGATTATGCTAATCTTTATATTAACTTGTAATTATTAAAATAGCCACAATTCATTGAAAATCACTAAATTATGACTATTTTTTTGGATATATTGTTGCAAAAGTTTATTTTTGTAG
>RDZP01000077.1 GCA_004294005.1 Cytophagia bacterium | reverse complement strand
TATATTTTTTTGCAAAAATAAAAAAAAACTTACATCTTTGTACTTTATAAGAAAAAAACATATTTTTATAAAAAAAATACCTAATCACTTTTTTTATTACATAGATAAAATATGGCAAAGTTAAAAAATATTATCCGACAATTAGCACAAGATGATTTTGAAAGCATCTACCAAGATTTAGCCAAAAATAACGCTGAAAAATCAGCTTATTTACTAAAATATATCTATCAAGAACAACTTTCTGATAGCAAAATTATGAAAGAATTGAATGTAAATACAAATGCTTATTATACATTACGTTCAAGGCTCAATCAAAAAATTGAAGAATATTTATTACAACAAATAGAAAGTCCACGTACAGATGTATTACGTAAGGTAGCCAACATCAATGAAATTATTTTTACTAAAAAAAGAACCATTGCTATTGCTACACTCAAAAAATTAGAAAAAGAATTATTAGATTATGACTTGTCTAATGAATTGATGTTAGTGTATAAAACATTAAAAAAATTACATATCAATACACCTGAATATTTTGAGTATTCTCAGTTCTATAACCAACACGTTGCCTATACTTTAGACGTAGATAAAGTAGAATTCTATATGGCTGAATATTTCAAAAAATATGGTACTTATAGTTTTACTTTTGAAGAAACTGAAAAAACTGAATTGATATTACTCAACCAACAAATTGTCAATATATGCAAAAAATACTCATCTCGTAGGTTGTATGTATATCAAAGTTGTGTCAATGTTTTTCACCGATTATTTGTAGAGGCAGAAGATGAAATGATAGATGATAGCATAGAACCTATTGAAGATATTTTTACTTCAGTTGAACAAACTTTTACTCAATATGGAATGGATAGCATTTACTTCCATTTAGGAATTGTATTTCAATATTTGAGATTAGAATATTATAATCATTATAAATTGTATAGAAAAGCCGAAAAATTCTTTGATGAAGTAAATGATTCTTCTGCTGCTTTACTTTCCTCTTATAATATGTTTACTTATCCTGCTCGCTTTTTATTCACAAAATTAGAAAGAAATACAAGAGCGAATAACTTAGAAATATTATATGAAGAAAATCAAGGTTTGTTTATTGATTTTGAAGCAGACCTCGAAAATACACCACAATATGTAACTTACGTTTGTTACAGAGCAATTTGTCAATTTTATGCAGGCAAATACGAAGAAGGTGTACGCTGGCTCAACAAGTTACTCAATGATGTAAGTCTCAAAAGATTTCCTTATGTAAATTTAGAAATTAAACTATTTTTGGGGGTTTTGTATGTGTTAGTAAAAGATGAAGAACTTTTGACACAATTATTAACAAGTTTACAAAGGCAAATCAGACTTTTGAGTAAAGAGACTTGTATCCACGCCGTTTTGATTGCAAAATTATTGAAAATATCGATGCAAGCCAATAAAATAGAAAAAGAAGAAAGAATAAAAACATTATTCGAAAAGATAAAAAAGACATTACCAAAACAGACTTTCTGTGTTACAAAATATTTAAGATTTGATGATGAATTATTAAACAAAATAATCTAAATAAAATATTTTGGGCGATTACAGGCTATCGTGCGAAGCACAGAGCCAAAAAAGACAGCAAAAAACTTCGGAAACCTCGTTTTTTGCTGTCTTTTTGTCTCTGCAATACTGCGTCTATCCTTATCGCGAAATTCAATAAAATCATAAAAAAAGAGTTAAATATTCATAAAAAAATACACTTTTTTTTATCTCATTTGCATTGATTTTATCTAAAAAATTATATATAGCATTATTTCTATAAAAAAATTAGTATCTTTGCAAAAAAATACAAAATTGTATGAAAAAAATCGACTTTAAAGACATAATTTTATTTGAAAACGAAGATTATATCGTCATCAATAAACCACCTTATTTATCCACACTTGATGATAGAGTAGCAGCAGGAAAATTAAGTGTGCTATCTTTGGCAAAAAATTATTGTCCATCGATTCAAATTGGACATAGATTAGACAAAGAAACTTCAGGTTGTTTGGCGATTGCTAAAAATCCAGAAGCCTACAGACATTTATCTATGCAATTTGAAAAAAGAAAAACACAAAAAGTCTATCACGCTATTATTAATGGCATTCAAGATTTCAAAAACGTTGAAGTAAGCAAACCTATTCATGCTTTTAATACAGGAGTTGTAAAAATTGACCACGAAAACGGAAAAGAGGCAACTACTTTTTTTACTACTTTGGAAGTTTTTACCAAAAATACTTTGATTGAATGTAAACCAATTACAGGTAGAATGCACCAAATCCGCATCCATTTGGCTGTTTTGGGTGCGCCCATTGTTTTTGATAATTTGTATGGTGGCAAACCTCTTTATTTATCAGAACTTAAAAAGAAATTTAATTTGAAAGAGGAAACAGAAGAAAAACCATTAATTCAAAGAGTTGCTTTGCACGCTAAAAAATTGATTTTTGAAGGATTAGATGACAAAGAAATTATCGTAGAAGCACCTTATCCAAAAGATATAAAAGCATTATTAGCACAATTAGAAAAAAATAAATAATAATTATCTCTTTCGAAAAAATCGCCCTTGCTTGTGAGGACACAAGCGAAAGCGACAAAAAATTGTAGCACACACTTTTAGTGTGTGGACACACTAAAAGTGTGTGCTACAATTTTTATTAATAAGCCCTTGTTTTTAGTCCTAACATAAAATTGATATAGGCTTGATGTACCACTCTATTTCCACCATAAGTAGGATAATTACCTGTGAAATACCAATCGCCTTTGTGTTTTGGGCAAGATTGATAAAGATTATCAACGGTTTGAAAAATAACTTCTACTTTTGTTTGAATATTTTTGCTTACAATTTCAGCGATTTTCTTCGAAATTTCATCATCAGAAAAAGAAGCGTACAATTCTTTGACATAATTAATAGGAGAAGGTTGATTACCATTGATACTTTCTAAACATTTTTCAAATACTTCTTGTAATTTAGAGGCTTCACCACGCTCTTCCCAAAGGGCTTTTACAGCACGAAAGGCAACAAAATCACCCATCTTTGACATATCAATTCCATAACAATCAGGGAAACGAATTTGAGGAGCAGAAGAAACAATGATAATTTTCTTTGCTTCTAATGTATCCAACATTTTCAAAATACTTTTTTCTAAGGTAGTTCCTCTCACGATTGAATCATCAATCAAAACAACATTATCAATACCTTTTCGGACAATTTCATAAGTTGTATCATATACACCTGCCACCATTTCATCTCTATGCGAATCATCAGTGATAAATGTGCGTAATTTCACATCTTTGAGTGCTAATTTTTCTATTCTTGGTCTGAAAGTAAGTATTTTTTCTAATTCTTCATCAGATAAATTTTTATTGAAAATAGCATTTTTCCTCGTCTCTATCAAATATTTATCCAATCCTTTTATCATTCCCAAAAAAGCAGTTTCAGAAGTATTAGGAATATAAGAAAAAATAGTATTTTCTAAATCATAATCGATGGCTTTCAATACTTGTGGTACTAACAATCGTCCTAAATCTTTTCTTTCTTGATAAATTTCGGGGTCGTTTCCTCTTGAAAAATAAATTCTCTCAAAACTACATGATTTTTGTTCTTTAGGAGTAGTGAATTGTTGTTCAGAATAATTACCATTTTTGTCTATAATCAAAGCGTGAGCGGGTGCAATTTCTTTAATTTCTTTGTAATCTACATTAAAAACGGCTTTGATAGCAGGTTTTTCGGAAGCAACTACAATAATTTCATCATCTGCATAATAATAAGCAGGACGAATACCGTTGGGGTCTCTTGCGACAAAACTCGCTCCATAACCTGTAACACCTGCCAAAGCATATCCACCATCAAAATCTTTGCATGAGCGTTCTAAAACTTTTCTGATGTCTAATTCATTTTCGATAATAGAAGTAATTTCATCTCTTGACAAAGTATTTTTGTACTTTTCTAAGAATTTAAAATTTTCCTCATCTAAAAAATGTCCAATTTTTTCCATTACCAACACTGTATCCATTTTATCTTTTGGATGTTGTCCTAATTCGACTAATTTTGAAAATAACTCATCAACATTTGTCAAATTAAAATTACCTGCACATACCAAATTTCTACTTCTCCAATTACTCTGCCTCAAAAAAGGATGGCAATTTTCTAATGTATTACCGCCATGTGTACCATATCTTAAATGTCCTAAATAAATTTCACCTAAAAATGCAACATCTTCTTTGAGTCTTGTTGCACATTCGAAGGAAAAATCATTTGTAGGAATTTCGAGTTCTATTTTTTCTTGTATTCGATGAAAAACATCTTCTATTGGTTTTTCAGCATTAGAACGATAGCGACTGATATACCTTTTTCCTGCGGGAATATCTATTTTGATATTGGCTACACCAGCTCCATCTTGTCCTCTATTTTGTAGTTTTTTCATTAAAAAGTACAATTTTTGTACTCCATATTGATAAGTTTTATATTTCTGAACATAATATCCAAAAGGCTTTCTGAGCCGAACAAGTGCAATGCCACACATAAAAAATTAAGTATTATAAAAATTGATAGTGCAAATATACTACTTTTTTTGATAAAAAATTGTTTTTTGGTAGATTTGATGATTATTTTTGCTTATAAAAAAACACTACTTTTATCCAAAAGTAGTGTTTTTTTATAAAACATTAAAATACTTAAAAACTGAATACTACCGAGGACTTTCACACAAAAAATTATAAATTCTTAGTCCTACAAAAGTGCTTGTATTAATCAATGGAATAGCAGAAGTAAATTTTGTATTAGTTGCTTTAATAATTTCATTTGCCACTACTGCATAACCTGCAGGGCTTAAATGAATCCCATCAGTACTAAAGGCCCCACCTTGCAAATAAGTGCTACGATAAGTAACACCAAAAGAAGGAAAACCAGCAGGTGATGATAAAGCATCTAAAACTGAAGTATTGATATTAACAACAGCAACATTTGGATTACTATTGTATGCAGTAATAACAGCATTGAAAGCGTCAGTACGAGTCTTAATCGCTATTACCTCATCTCTATCTAATACATTTTCATCTGTGATTGGATTAGCTGATGAAGCACCTAAGCCAGTAGTTGGATTATACAGTCCAGCATAATAACCTTGTGATGTTAATAAGAATAAATCATCAGCAGTTGCTTGCCTTACACCTGATTGTGCTTGTATCCATATAGGTGCATTAGCGGGACCACCTCCCGCCTGAATACGGGCTTGAAAAGCAGCCAAAGTAACCGTTGTAAAAAATGGTGCCTTATCTACATAAGGAATAGTAACTACTACACCTTTTCGTCCATTTGCTAACAATACTGTCATCATAGCTTGAAAGTTAGTAGTAAAAGTGGTTATATCAGTCATATCATTTAAGAAATTTGGTAAGTCAGGTGCGCCTGCTGTTGCATACGATAACACATCATTATTTCCTAACCAACAAGTAAAGAAAGTGGCATTTGCTGCCTGCGCAGCTACATAGTCTTCATAAGAAATGTCACGATTGCTCGAATTCAGCATTCTCTCATAATAATTATTGAAAAATACATTTGGTCCAAATGCACGATCTCTACCAAAACTCGACACTTTTGAATGACTTACACGAATACCAGGTACTCCTAAGTTATTTAAAGGAGGACCAGTGTAAGGTTGTAAAAGAGGAGCAGCAGTAGGATTATAAACTGACGGACTTGATACTAACCTACTATTACCGACTCCACAATTTGCATCTGAAGCAACAACATCAAAAAGTCGAGGAGTATTAGTTGCAGATGGAAGCCCTACTTGTTTTCTATAAGGCGTACCATTAGAAGCATTATCCAGAAACAATGGTTGTACAAAATTGCCACCGCCTGCTAATCTAAATTGTGCTGCCAATAAATTAGGGTAAGAACCAGCGATACCAGCATTGTATAAACCTCCGTCAGCAAAACCTGCTGTCAAGGAATTACCAACTGCTATGTATCTTGTAAAATCAGCTGTACCTCTGGCTATAACAGGCGCAGGAATAATAGGGTCTACTTTTCTTGGGTCTTGATAACAAGCCGTAAAAATGCTTGTTAAACTTAATGCTATAACAAAATGAAATATTTTTTTCATACGATTTTTTTTATTTTTTTTATTAAAATCTATAAGACTTTTGGTCTTATAGATTTATAAAGATTGATTAACGGAAAAACTCATCAAAAGTAACTGAAATATAATACAACTGACCCACCCAAGGACCACCTGCCAATGTCAAATAATCTTTGCCAAATAAGTTATTAGCACCTAATTTAACGATAGATTTATAGTCTTTTAGTTTGTAGCTTACTTGTGCATCTATTACACCAAAAGCATCTACATAACCATTAGCGAAAGCAGACTGCCATAAGAATCTATCTTGCCAACGATAAGAAATATCAAAACCTAAGTTCTTAACTACTTCACGATTAGACAAACCAAACACAAAACGATGTCTTGGTGTATTAAAACCTACTTCAAAAGTTGGATTTTTTGATAAGTCAGCTTGAAAATCCGAATAAGTGTAGCTACCATTCAATTCAAATTTCTTTGGTAGTTTGTAAGTATAACCTACACCAACTCCCCAAGATTCTACTGGCACTGTTGCATTGATATAAGGACGAAATAATGTACCCGCTGTGAAAGCACCTGTACCTGTTACGTTTCCACCATTTACAGCACGTACAGTTTGAGCAGAAATAAAATTATTATATATGTTATAAAAACCATTGACATCAAGCATCAATTTGTTATTAAATATACCTTTGTAACCTACTTCTATGGCTTGTAAACGTTCTGGTTTTAAGTATTCTAAACGAATAGGCTTACCTGCTAAATCTGTCGCTCTTACAGGTTGCCCGTCTGAGCCATTACCACCTTCAAAAATACCATAGGCTTCAGCATTTGCTCTTGTGCTTCCTAACAAAATACCTGATGTAGTTGGGAAATAGATAAATTGGTCTTGTGTTGCAGGATTACGGAAACCTGTTTGATAAGACGCGCGAACATTATGTTGTTTTTTATCTCCAAAAGAATAAACAGCAGAAGCACGAGGATTTACTTGTCCTTGAAAGTTTTGGTTTTTATCATAACGAATAGAGGCAGTTAATTTTAATTTATCATCTAATAAACTTTTACCAGCTTGCACATAAGCACCGTATTCATCAATAGTGATACGTTTGTTACCTGTTCCATCACGGTTCTCATTATAGATAGTACCATCAGTAAATAAATCATAACGGCGAGCATTTCCACCTACTTGAATTTCTACTGTTTTTGGATCGATTAAATCTTTGAAGTTGTAGTTAAATTCTGCATGATAAAAACGAGAATTATCGATAAAACTTGCACCACCATCTTTAAATCTTCTGAAACGTAGTTCGTTTGTTAAGTTATCAAACGCTCTTGTCCCTACGCCAAATGGATTGGTAGCCATAGTAGCTGCATAAGCATTATTAATAGTAGTTCCCACTAAATCTGTATTAATGCCTTGACCATTAGAAAACTGACCAGCCTGATAAGCACCGACATTTGCTGGTGCCAAAAGATTACGTGCATAAGCGGGTATAAAATTGCTTTGTAATAATCTTTGATTGGCTAATAAACCCAAAGCATCAATATTATAAGATTTACCTGCATCACTCAAAGATGCATAAGCACGTACAAAGAAATTAGTTCCTTTGAGTTCTAATTTATGGAATTGAATAGAAAAATCACGCAAGGCATAACGATTACCCCCTTGATAAATAGAACTACCCGTACCATAACGATAATTATAGATTAGCTCTAATTTATCAGTCAATTTATAATGAATAGCTGCATCTGCTTTGATACTTCTTGCATTATTGTTATCTAATAAGTCTTCTTCTCTAAAACCTGTGCGAGGGAAACCATTAAATCTTGCGCCATTAGGTGCTGTAAAAAAGTTCTCTGGAGTATAGCCATTAGGAAGTGTATTGCCTACCAATGGAAAACTTAATGTTTGTAAATAGTTTGATATTACTGATTGAGTAATAGCGCTACCATTAGCGGCAGAAGCTGCTATACCTGCTGCTGTTGTAGGAGAAAAGAAACCTAAGGTTGCTTCATCACCATAGGTATTCATACCATCAAAATTTGACATACCTTGACGAGGGTTATTAGGATTATCATAATTTGATACATCACTACGGAAGGTATTATAATTATTGGCTCTCCAATCTTGTGCTATTAAAGCAGAAAAATTTACTTTGAAAGCCAAACGACTTGTAATTGCTTTCGCATAACGAATTGCATAAGCATTGTAAGGTTGTGTTCCGTGTGCTTGTCCACCCGCAGGGGCAGAATTAGACACTGTAACACCAGCTTTTGCTGAAGCACTAAATCCTTGATAATCAAATGGGCTTTTGCTATTCATAAACAAAATACCATTAAAAGCATTCGGACCATATAAAGCAGAAGCCGCACCTGGCACTAACTCAACGCTTTCTACGTCCAATTCAGAAATACCTACTAAGTTTCCTGTTGGAAAATTCAAAACAGGAGAGGCATTGTCCATTCCGTCAATTAACTGCACAAAACGCGTATTTGCTGCCGTTGCAAAACCCCTTGTATTCAATGAATTAAAAGTCAATGAAGACGAAGTGCTTTGTACTCCTTTCATTTTAGAAATTCCATCATAAAAATCAGCAGATGCAGTTTGTTGCACTGCAATAATGTCCATTTTTTCAATCGTAACAGGAGATTTCATGATGCTTTCTTCCACTCTCGAAGCAGATACAACCACTTCTTGTCCCATCACGGCTTCCTCTACCAATTTAATATCAAAGTCATCTTTTCCAGCCGTTACTTCAAATTCTTGTGAAGTAAATCCTAAAAAACCAACTACAACTGTAAATGGTGGTGGGGTCGAAACGACAAGTTTAAATTTACCATCAACATCAGTGATAGTACCCATAACGGTTCCTTTGATTGAAACGTTTGCACCCGGTAAAGTTTCACCTTTATCATCAGAAACTTTTCCTGAGATGCTTGTTTGTGCGTGTAGATTAGAAAATCCAATTAGTAATAAACACGTTACAAAACAAAATCGCAATAATGATTGCTTCATAAGCTTTAAATTAAAAGTTTTAAATTTGAATAAAAATAAGATAAAAAAATAAAATATAAATTTTGGATATAAATTTTAGGCAAATTTTATAAAAAAATATTGATTTTCCAAGAAAAAATAGAATTTTTTTTGATTTTTTTTTAAAATTTATAGTTTTTGATAAAATATTTATATAAAAAATACATCTTTTTGAAATATAACTTGTTTTTAGTTGAAAAGTTTAGAAAAATAAAAAAAACTTATTAATTTATTTTAATAAGTTTTTTTAGTTATCAACAAAATATTATTACATCAAAAAGTTATAACTATTTCTAAAAATAACGTTTTTATTAAAAATTCAAAATTGTAGTTTCTATAATATGACAACATTCATCTAATTGTTCCTCATTGATGACTAAAGGTGGCGCAAAACGAATAATATTACCATGTGTTGGTTTTGCTAATAATCCTTTTTCTTTGAAACCTTCACACAAATTCCACGCTAAGTTACCTTCTTCACTATCATTGACTACAATAGCATTCAACAATCCTTTTCCTCTTACCTTTGTAATGACATTTGTTTTTTGGATTAATTTTTCCATTCTTTCTCTAAAAATATTCCCCAAATCAAAAGCATTTTCTGCTAATTTTTCGTCTTTTAAAATTTGTAAAGAAGTTGTTGCTACAGCACACGCCAAAGGATTTCCACCATAAGTAGAGCCGTGTTGTCCAGGTTTTAATGTAAGCATAACTTCATCATTTGCCAAAACTGCTGAAACAGGCATTGTTCCACCTGAAAGTGCTTTTCCTAAAATCAAAATATCAGGTTGTACATTTTCATAATCACAAGCCAACATTTTTCCTGTGCGTGCCAAGCCTGTTTGTACTTCATCAGCAATGAACAATACATTTTTTTCTTTGCACATTTGATAGGCTTTTTTCAAATATCCTTCATCTGGCACTACTACTCCTGCTTCTCCTTGAATAGGCTCTAACATAAAACCTGCTACATTTTTATCTTCTAAGGCAATTTTTAAAGCATCTAAATCATTATAATTGATGATTTCGAAACCTGTCATAAACGGGCCATAATCATTGTATGAATTGGCATCTGTAGAAGAAGAAACGGCTGCTAAAGTACGTCCCCAAAAATTGTTTTTTACAAAAATGATTTTTGCTTCATTTTTTGGAATACCTTTGACAGTATAACCCCATTTTCTGCATAATTTGATAGCTGTTTCACCACCTTCTACGCCTGTATTCATTGGTAAGACTCTATCATAACCAAAAAATCGTGTGATATATTCAGCATATTCACCCAATTTATCATTATAAAAAGCACGTGAAGTAAGCGTTAATTTTTGTGCTTGCTCTGTCATTGCAGCGATAATGCGTGGGTGGCAATGTCCTTGATTGACGGCACTGTACGCAGAAAGAAAATCATAATAACGTTTTCCTTCTATGTCCCACAAATAAACGCCTTCTCCACGTGATAAAACGACTGATAGTGGGTGATAATTATGTGCATTGTATTTTTCCTCTAAGGCAATAGCAGATGCTGTGTTTAATGTTGAAATCATAAAAAATATACCTATTGTATTTAAACCTAATTTTATGCTAAAAAGAGTACAATCGTTTGCAAAGATAGGTTGATATTTCTTAATTTACAAGTATTTTGCAAAATATTATTTTGTATGAAAATCAGTTTTATCAGCACTCCGACAACATAGAACGCTGATGAAACTGATGTAAACACCGCAGATTTTAAGAAAACTTTTCATTACAAAATATTATTTTATTTATTTTCTATTCCTTATTCTTTTTATTTTATTGATTGTTGTGAATATGTCAAAAAATAAAATCCGCGTTTGAAAATCAGCATTATCCGCGTTCCAAAAACCATAGAACGCTGATGAAACTGATGTAAACACCGCAGATTTTAAGAAAACTTTTCATTACAAAATATTATTTTATTTATTTTCTACCTCAAACAAAGGCAATAAAATAACTTCTACATTTTTTTGTTTCAATAATTTTTCTACTTCCAAAATATGAGGCATTGATAAATCTTTTTGATTACCTGCGATAATTGTCATCAAAGGTTTGTTAGTATATTTTCGTGAGCGATACAAATCCATTTGCCCTAAAAGTCTATTTCTTTCATTGGTTTTTTTGAGTAATTTTGATAATTTTACTTCTATTCCTAATTGATGATTGATATCAATATCTATTCTTTCTCGCCCTTGTGTAGAGGCTTGTGTCTTCACATTTTTAAAATATCTTTCTAATGCTTTTGCCAAAAAATGTTCTACTTCTGATTCACTCAAATTGTCTTTTATCATAAATCTTTGGTTAAAATTAACAACAATCTGTCTTACTTTTTCAGCCGTAGGTTGAGGTTGATAAGTTTTATACTGCTGAATGACAAAGAAAGCAACAACAAAAGCACAAAAAAGCACAAGAAGATAAAACATAAAAATACCTTTGTTAAATTTTTTAGAAAATTATAACAAAGGTAAATATTATTATTCAAAAAAACAAACAAATTTAGAATTTTTTAGCAGGAAAATAAGCATTGCTACCTAATTCTTCTTCTATTCTTAACAATTGATTGTATTTTGCTATCCTATCCGAACGAGAGGCTGAACCTGTTTTAATTTGTCCTGTATTCAAAGCAACTGCCAAATCAGCAATTGTAGTATCTTCTGTTTCACCTGAGCGGTGCGACATTACTGATTTGTATTTATTTTTGTGTGCTAAATTAACTGTATTAATCGTTTCAGTCAAAGAGCCAATTTGATTAACTTTCACCAAAATAGAATTAGCCACACCTTGCTCAATTCCTTGTGATAATCTGTTCACATTGGTAACAAATAAATCATCACCAACCAACTGAATACGTTTTCCTAATACATCAGTCATTTCTTTCCAACCTGACCAATCATCTTCTTGCATACCATCTTCGATAGAAATAATTGGATATTTATCTACCCATTCTTTCCAATAATCTACCATTTGAGAAGATGTAAGTTTTTCTCCTGTAGATTTTTTGAAATGATATAATTTTGTTTCTTCATCATAAAATTCAGAACTTGCAGCATCTAAGGCAATAAAAATATCTTCACCTGGTCGATAACCTGCTTTTTCGATGGCTTGTAATACAGATTCTAATGCTTCAACATTATTTTTGAAATTAGGAGCAAATCCACCTTCATCGCCTACGTTTGTTGCCAAACCTTTGCTTTTAAGTACTGCTTTTAAGTGGTGGAAAACCTCTGTTCCCATACGCAAAGCATGTGAAAAACTTGTTGCTTTTGTAGGCATAATCATAAATTCTTGAAAATCTATGCCGTTGTCTGCATGCGAACCACCATTCAAAATATTCATCATTGGCACAGGCAAAGTATTAGCATTTACGCCTCCAATGTATCTATACAAAGGCATTTCCAATGTTTTTGCAGCTGCTTTTGCGATTGCCATTGATACACCTAAAATTGCATTTGCACCCAATTTTGCTTTGTTGTGTGTGCCATCTAATTCAATCATAATTTTATCTAAATCATTTTGATTGAATACATCTAAACCATCTAAGGCAGGAAAAATAATTTTATTTACATTTTCAACGGCTTTCAAAACGCCTTTGCCTACATAAATATTTTTGTCATTGTCACGCAATTCTACTGCTTCGTGTTTGCCCGTAGATGCTCCCGAAGGCACTGCTGCACGCCCCAAAACACCATCATCTGTAACTACATCTACCTCAACAGTAGGATTGCCACGAGAATCCAAGATTTGTCTTGCGTGTATTTTATGGATAAAACTCATTTTTTTTATTTTTTTAGTTTAATTGATAAAATAAAGGCAAAATTATAAAAGTTTTTTGAAGGAATGGCATAAAATACAAATTATTTTTTGTGTAATCGTTTGCAAAGTAAGTTTTTTGTTTTGATAATAAAATAATTTGTTAATTTTTGTATAAAAATTAAATTATATTCTTTTCTATTTTGATTTGATATTTGATTATTGTATTTTTGTAAAGTAAAATTTATTATTTCAAATTCAAAATTATATTAATTATGAAATTTTTACAAGGTAATATTGCCATAAGTATTTTTTTACTTCGAGTGATAGGACTTTTAGGGGCAATACTTGGAATTTTTGCTCATTTTAATACTTGGTACACTATTATTTCACCACCGAAAGATGTGATAGGCACTGGTTTACAAGATTTAGGTTACATTGGTATTGCATTGCTCATCTTTTATCTTGTGTTGATATTGATAAATTCAAGTTATTCTATATTAGTAGCCGTTATTTTTATGGCATATATGCTCGAACAAGTGATTGGCACTCATTTATTGCGTTAAGCACGTAATCAAATTTATTTGTATATTTGCAAAAAAATAAATTTATGCGTTACATTAAAGATTTAAGTTTCGATACTCAAAAATTATTACAAAGAA
>RDZP01000076.1 GCA_004294005.1 Cytophagia bacterium | reverse complement strand
GATAGAAGCAGACTTGCAGAGACAAAAAGAGAGAAAAACGAGGCTCTGCGAGTTTTTTCTCTCTTTTTTGGCTCTGTGCTTTGCACGATAGCCCGTAATCGCCCAAAATTACTTTATTTTTTATAGCTTATTCTTTAATAATTTTCTCCCACAAATCAGGTCTTTTTTCTTTTGTTCTTTGCATAGATATATTTTCTCTCCATTCACTAATTTTGTTATGGTCACCACTCAATAAAACATCAGGTACTTGATAGCCTTCAAAATTAGCGGGGCGTGTATAAACGGGAGGTGCTAATAAATCATCTTGAAAAGTATCAGTAAGTGCTGAAGTTTCATCAGATAAAACATTGGGAATCAATCTAATAATTGCATCTGTAAGCACTGCCGCCGCCAATTCTCCTCCTGATAACACATAATCACCGATGCTTATTTCTTTGGTAATGAATATATCCCTGACTCTTTGGTCGACCCCTTTATAATGCCCACAAAGAATAATAATATTTTTTAAAAGTGATAATTGATTGACTATATTTTGATTCATTTGAACACCATCAGGAGTCATATAAATTATCTCATCATATATTCTTTCTTTTTTGAGTTGATTAATAAGTAAGGCAATGGGTTCTATCATCAAAACCATTCCTGCTTCTCCTCCAAAGGCGTAGTCATCAATTTTTTTGTGTTTATCAGTAGCATAGTCTCTCAAATCATGGACAATTACCTCCACTATTTTTTTATCTTGCGCTCTTTTTAAGATAGAATGAGCAAAAGGACTTACTAACAAAGAGGGCAGACAAGTAATAATATCTATTCTCATAAATTTAATTCTAATAAACCTTCAGGTAAATCTACTTCTATAATTTGATTGATTTTATCTACTTTTTTGACTATCGCCTCTACCCAAGGGATCAAAACTTCTTCTTCGTTGTAGCTCATTCCTAATAAATCTTGTTGTGGTCCTTCATAAAAATTGGTGATTTTTCCTAATTTACCTTTTTCTATATCGATGACCTCAAAGCCTAATACTTCGTGTAAAAAATATTCGTCTTCACTTAAATTAGGAAGCATAGACAATGGTAGATATACCTCTGAATGTACTAATTTTTGGGCAAAATCTACGTGATTACTTTCTTCTAATTGAACAATTGCCCTTTGATTAGGTAATATTTGAATTTTCTTTACCATGAAAGGTACTAAAATATTTTTTTGTAACAACAAAATTGATGTTAAATGCGTATAACTATTAGGAGAGTCAGTGTCCAATAAAAGTGCTATTTCTCCTTTTAATCCATGTGCTTTTTGCACGTAGCCCAATAAAAAACAATCTTCTTTTTTCATTTTTTTATTTTAATAGATGCAAAGTTATAAAGTTATCTATTAAAAATAAGACTTTTTAGTAGATTTGTTTAAAAAAAATGTTAATTATAAATAAAGAGTTTAATAACAACTTTTTTTTTATTAACTTTGTAAAAAATTATAACTTTTAAGAAATGTAAATTATAATAATTAAATATGGAAACAAAATTTCTATGGCTGCTGAAATTAATAATGCTTTTTTGGGTATTCAATAATTTACAAGCACAAACAATTACACTCACAGATGATTGTACTTCCCCTACCAATGTAACACCAGGTAGTGGTTCTTTTGTGAATGCCAATACTTATTTGAATGCGAATGCTGATGTAACAGCAGCGATGACTCCTAATGGGTTTTTACCTATTTGTGCAACAGCTAATCAAAGAGACGGTTGGGTGGCTTTTACAGCCGTATCTACTTCGATGGTGATTTCTTACACACCTACAACGGCAGAAAATGTAGCAATTGTGGTTTATCAAAATACTTGCCCTTTGCCTAATGCTACAAGTACTCTTTTACAATGTGTGAATAGTTATGGAGCAGGTGTTACAGAAACGGTCAATGTCAGTGCTACTGTTGGAACTGTTTATTTGGTGAGAATCATCAAAGTATCAGGTCCAAGTGCTGCAATGACAGGTAAAATATCTATTTATACAGGACCAAGAAGTTTATCTTCAGGTGACTTGTGTACTGATGCAGGCAATACAACGCGTACACTTTCTACCACGAGTTGCAATGTCCCTTTTGATGTAAATGCAAGATTTTTTCATAATGAACAATTTACAACTACTTGCGTAGGTGGATTGACTAATTTTATTGATGGTTGGGCGAGAATTGACTTAACACAAAATCAATCTATTAGAGTTAATTATATACACACAACAAAAGATTCAGAAATTACCATTTATAGTGGAGGACTTGGAAGTGCTAACGCTACTATTTGCACAGGGCTAACACAAGTTGCTTGTGGTAATAATGTTGGATTAGCATCTGGTACGTCATTGAATGAATTTGTAGATTATACTTCTCCTTTGGCAGGAACGAATACTTTTTATATCAGAGTAACCAATCGTACAGATAGAAATTCTATGACAGGTACGATATGTATTTCTGAATTGATAGCAAGAGATGCTTGTACTTCTGCCGTTGCAGGGATAAAAGTAGGGGATTGTAGTGTGAGGTTTGATATACCTACTGATATAGCCCCTATAGGTGATAATGGTACAACAGCAAGTGGTAGTAATCAGCCTAATATTACAAATGCAACGCCTGATGTTTGGACCTATTTTGACGCTGTTTCTGCTACTCCTGATACTTATGTATTGGAATATACTTCTAATAATCAAATTGCTTTTGCTGTTTACGAAACGACTGCTCCCTCACCTCTTTTTTGCACCACTGGTTTGACAGGTGGTACTTCTTTATATGCTAAAAGACCAGATGGTACTGATGCGTTTATTGGTGCAGGTTCTGCGGTTTCTGGTTCACTTACTATCAGAATAAACCCAGGTATGAGATATTATATAAGAGCTGGGTTTGCAAGTGCATCAATTAATACAATATGTTTGTATAAAAGTGATAAAAAATCAGAAGATTTGTTTTTCTCCTCAGCAGTATTAAGTAATACAGGAAGTGATTGTGGCATACAGTTTAATTTGTTAAGTGGATATGAAGACAATGGTAGTACAGGAACAAATCTTAATTCTATCAATTGTGCTTCTTCTAAACCTGCTTATGATGATGGATGGGCTACTTTTAATGCAGTAGTAGGTGGTACTTATATTATTGAATACAATAATGATAATAAATCATCTACCGTCTCAAATGATGTGATGTTATCTATTTATAGAACACCTGTTGTAACCAAAGCAAGTAATTTTGGAACAAATAATCGTGCAGATTTTACATCAATAGATGCTTCACCTACTACCATTAATTTGAATGATGTAGGCAATGGCGGTGATGTTTCTTCAGAAGCACCCATCAGTATTACTAATAATACTATAGTAGATACAGGTGTTGGCACACTTGGTGATGCACTTGCTCCAGCAGGTGGTGGTGAAATGTGGTTTAGATTGGCATCTACTGCTATTGCTAAAGTAAGATTAGAAGTAACAACAGGAACTGCTTATTTGGAAGTATTTCAAATGGATGGTGTTGGCAATATAATAGATGTTACAGTGGATGGAGGAGTAAACCCAAAAGTGTTAGCATTAGAAAGAATTAATGCAGGAAATTTAATAGGTGCACCAGCTTCTGCCACAGCTTATTATATTAGAGTCGTCAAAGTAGGTGCTACTAATTTAACAGGAAAGTTGGTAATCTATTATCCAGGTACCAATGGTGCAAATATGACTTTGGTGAATACAATGTGTGCTGATAATGTAGTAGAAGGTATCGAAACATTGACTTTGACAGGCTCAAATATTGTGGCAGGCAATCACTATTTTATAAGAGTGGCAAATAAAGACAATAACCGTTCTACTGTAGGCACATTGTGTATTCGTGATAATTCAGTATTACAAGGAGATTTGTGTAGCAATGCTACTGCTTTACTGGTAGGAAGTTGTGATGTCAATTTAGATATTCCTACTACTTTTAATAATAATCAACCTTTGCCTGTTGTGCCGCCTTGTGGGACAGGTTTTTTTAGAGATTATTGGATAGCAGTTACAGCTACTTCTACACAGATGACGATAGAATATAAAAGTGATGGTAACATTGCTTTGGCAGTCTATAGAGGCAGTTGTTCTAATCTTACTTATTTGAACTGTGTGAATAATCTTCCTGATGAGGGCATAGAAAGTATAAAAATAAACAATGCCATCGTTGGTTTGGTTTATTATGTAAGGATTATGACTTTAGAAAATGTTTATATAGATGGTAATATTTGTATCTATAATAACAATGAGCGAGATGTTTGTGATGATAATGATATGGTTACACGTGTAGTCGGTGATTGTAATTTACCTTTTGATGTCCCTGCAAGTTTTGATAATAGCACATTAGCTGGCGGAGGTTTTGTACCTTATCGTGATTTTGCTCAAGTATTTCCTGTCGTAGAAACAGGAGGTTCTTTGACTCAAACTATCCTAACTCCCTATGCTTCTACTTGTGATGGAAACTTAGCAGCAGTTAGTCCGGGTTCGCTTCCTGACCAAAGTGCAGCCAAAGATGCTTGGATTAGAGTGATAGGTAATGGTGGGGATGTAACCTTATTATACAACAACAGAGAAGCAACTTCTAATCCATCATTGATTGTTTATACTGCTCTGAAAGCTGTAGGACCTGTCAATTGTGGTGCAGGTTTAGATGGAGCAGGCAATGCTACTGCTGCCAATCAATATGCTTGTACGAATAGAGTTACAACAGCAAGCCTACAAACTGAATCGGTTACATTCACAACCAATGCAGGTCAGTTGTATTTAGTAAGAATATTAGATTTGACAGGTACAGGTATGACAGGCAGACTTTGTGTGTCAGGTGGAAGACAAGATTATGAAGACCCCTGCGTGAATGCAGGAGGTGGATTACCTGGTCCTGCCGCAAGACAAGTTACGGTTGGTCAGTGTAGTATCCCTTTGAACATTGTTACAGGATTAAATACTTGTTCGGTGCCTAATTTTACACCTGCAGTATTACCTACCGTTGTTACAATATATGATGAAAATTTTAGTAACATTACATGGACATCTGACCCTTTTGGTGATGCATTTTGGGCTACTACCGACAATAATCCATCTTCAGGTTATACAGGGGCAAGTGGTTTTAGAAATATGCGTATGCGTAATAACTCTCCAGCAAGCACTGTGTGTACAGTTACTTCAACCCCAATATCAACAGTGAGTCGTACTAGTATTACAGTAATTTGGGGAGCAAGAAAACACGGTTCAGCCCCACCTGTTACTTTAGAGTGGCGGAGCGTAGCAATAGGAACATGGAATCCTGTTACTTTTACAGATGTTACTAATACAGGAAATTGGGCATTAGTCAATAGTGGTACAAGAATACCCTTGCCTGCGGGTGCTGAAAATATTTTAGATTTACAATTTAGATTTACTTCTACTTCTACGAATACTGGTACTGTTCCCAATAATAATTATAGAATAGATGATTTTGAGGTACAAGGTATTGCCCCTGCAGTTGCACCTACTACTTACAATGGTATAGCTACTACTGATTGTGTTGGCAATAACAAAAGTTGTGTAGGCGGCGATGTATGGGCAACGGTTACAATTCCGTCTGTTTGTAATCCTGTTACGGCTGCTACCTTTACTACATCGGGTACTTGTACAGGTGCGGGATATGTTTGGAACACAGCTAATAATACTTGTAGTTGTCCTGCTAATACGATTAGACCTACTTTTCCTAATACATTCACGGTACAATATGACAATCGTGATGGGTTATTGACTGCAGCCACAGATGTAAGAATGGTTATTTATGATGCTTCTGTTTCGGGGTTTAATTGTGCAAATCAAAATACGTATCAATGTGTGGGGTATTCGGATAGTGTAGGAGAGGGTATAGAAGCCGCTACAATTCAATTTGCACCTTCTATGCCTTTGACTCCTACTTTCCCTACTGCGGGTAAAACTTATTTGATAAGAATTATCAATAAAAGTGCTACACAAAGTGCTTTTGGTACATTGTGTTTGATGTACGGTCAAACATTGAGCAGTAGTATATGTCCGCCTCCTAATTGTTATGGAGAGTTAGAAGGTGAATTTGTACCTTTTAATGTACGAGGAGGTACTTATGTCGATGTCAATACACCTTCAAGAACTATTCCTAATTGTGTAACACCTGGAGGTAGTAACCCAGCTACTAACAGTACAAATCCTATTCGTTCACAAGGTTGGATGTCGTTTACAGTACCTGCCACAGCAGGTTATACAGCCGTAACCATACAATATAACAATGATTTGACATCAGGAAGTGACCCTAATGCTGCTATTGCAGTCTATACAGCACCTAATATGCCTTTGCAAACAGGGACAAACTCGTGTCCTACTGCTCCAAATACTACTCCTGCTGCAATTATTGCTGCTAATTGTGTTGATTTTTCAGGAAATGCAAATGGAATACAATATTTAGCTTGTTCTAATTCAGTATTTCAAGGACCAGAAACACTTACTTTTACAGTACAAAAAGGACGTACTTATTATGTAAGAGTGATGAATGTGGACAATGTAGATAATCCTTCTGATTTGAATGGATTGATTAGAGTATTTCCTTTTGCACAATGCAGTCCAGGCCCAGAATTAGTTACTGATGGTAAATTTGACATGTGGCCTGATATTAGAGCTACAGGTGGTACACCACTCACAGCCGCTACAAGAGCAGATAATACAACTCCTGTTTGGACAACATCATCACCAACAGGTGCGCAAGATGCAGCAATGAATACTGCAAGAAATACTTATGATACGCGTTTAGATGCTTATGTGTTACAAACACCTAATGTTGATAATGATGATGCTTACCCTAATAATTTGGATAATAATGCTACCACAGGTATTGCAAGATTTGCTACAGATTATGGTTTTGTGAGAGATATTAGCAGTGCAAACTTACCTACAACAGGTGGAGGAAGTCCTTCTACATCTTTAACTTATGCACAAGCGAGGTCAGAACAAGGTGAACTAAATCCTGAGGGACGCTATCTCATAAGGCAAACTCCTTGGACTGTAAAAGGTGATTGGTATGGTTATGGAAATGGTTATTCAGGATATGGTGGTAATTGGGGCTGGGGAAATACCAATTATTGGTATTGTTCGACAGGTAATGGTGGAGCCAATGATGAGGCTTGTGCTCCTATCAATAGAGGACTTACTTTTGGCACAACCAATGGTAGTTATAATGACCCACAAGCAAGATGGACATCATCAGGTGTTTATTTTGATAGACCAAGAGCATTGCCTGATACAAGAGAAGCCAATTTTATGATTGTTAATGGTTCTTATGACCCCAATAATTCTTTACCACCTGGAAAAGTATGGTGCCAAACCATTAATAGAGGTGCAAGTGCAGGAAAAGTAGGTTATTATATATTCTCTGTATGGGTACAAAATATGATTAGTGGAGGGCGTAATTTAGATGTACCTATGATGAGAATGACAGTTTGTGATATGGAAGACCCTACCACAGGTGCATTGCCTGCAGAAGTAGATGTCGATCCAAGTGCAGCAGTAAGATTAAGTAGACTACCTGGTGTTACTGATGTCTTAGGTACAGGAGGTGCAGTATTAGGTACTGTAAGACATTTCCCTATTCCACCTGTGGATAGAGTAAAAGCGCCAAGAGTTGACTTTTCTTATGGTGCGGCAATGACTTGTAATTTGAGCTCAGAAGCAAGAGATAGACGCTTGAAAACATTGGGTGCTTCTTTTTTAGTTACAGAAACGCCTGATAGATGGAAACCAATTCGTTGCGTATATCGTGCTCCTCAAAATATAACTGAGATGAATATTTGCTTAGAAAATTTATCATTGACAGCAAATGGCAATGACTTTGCAATAGATGATATTTCTTTCTATGAATGTTTAAACCCTGATGCTGAAACTTTTGATAAATTATTAAAAGGTGATCCTTGCGAATTAACTGATAATCCTCAAACGGTAGATATATTATTGGGCGCAAGTATGTTAGATTTCTCAGGTAAATTGGTAGGGGACAGAGTTATTTTGAATTGGTTGGCTACAAGAGAAGACCAAACTGTTAGATATGAAATTCAAAGAAGTCATGATGGTACTAATTTTTATGCGATTGGTTCATTAGATGCAAGAGGAGTATTATCAGGCATTACCGCAGAATACAATTATACAGATAGAGATTTACCAATAGGTATCAATACGTTGTATTATCGTTTGAATATTGTTGAAAACAATGGTTATTCTCGTTTTTCTAATATGATTTCAGTAGGTATTAAAGGTATTGAAACTTTTGATTTACAATTAGTTCCTAATCCTGTGAATGCAAATGACGAAGTAGAAGTGCGTTTTAATGTACCTTTGGGCATTGCTAACATTGGTGTATTTGATATGATGGGTACAAAATTAATGTCAAGCCAAATGACTACTTCTAATGGTGATAATAGAATTATGATAAGTACAAAAGGAATGACTACTGGTTTGTACTTGGTAAAAGTAATTCATAATGGAAAATCAGTTACGAAAAAATTGATAGTTCGTTAATTTGAAGCTTATTTGATACAATCTCGCTTGTGCGACACAAACGAGGGCGTAAAAAATGTAAATAAGAAAATGATAAGTTCTCAAAAGGAATTTATCATTTTTTTTGTTCGCTTTTATTTTCTGTCCCAAAAGCAAGAGCAATATTTTTTTGTATTTTGCGATAGTGATAGAAGCAGACTTGCAGAGACAAAAATAGAGGGAAAAAACAAGGTTTCCGCCGTTTTTTCCCTCTATTTTTTGGCTCTGTGCTTTGCACGATAGCACGTAATCGCCCAAAAATATTTTGTTTTATTCTTTGTTTTTTAGTTCGATAATGCTTTTGGTAAGTAATTGATAGATATTTTGCATATTTTCATTTTCTTTCAATAGAGCAATATGGTTTTCAATAATTTTGAAGTCATTGCGTTGTGCTGGACCTGTTTGAGCATTTTTGGGAGCAATGGACAAAGCTTTTTCTAATGTTTCGTTTAACAAAGGGGCTAATAATTGAAAATTAATATTGTTTTTTTCTAAATACAGTTGGCTCAATGTCCATAAATGATTGACAAAATTACAAGAAAAAACGGCGGCAATATGCAATGTTTGTCTTTGATTTGAGTTGACAAAATAACTATTTGCTTCTAAGGCTTGGCTCAAAATCAACAAATTTTTTTCAACAAATTCATTACTACTCTCAATACAAATATTTACTTTTGTGAAGTCTATGCTTTTTTCTTTACTGAATGTTTGTAATGGATAAAAAACGCCTATATTATTGCTTTTATTTTCTAAAATGCTCAAAGATTGACTACCTGAAGTGTGAACAATGATTGTATCTTTTTTTAATTTTAATTGATTTATAATCGTTTTGATAGCATCATCTTTGATAGCAACAATGATGATGTCTGCTTCACTTTTTTCAAAATCAAGTGTATTGATAGGTGTTCCTTGTGCTATTTTTTTGGTCAATGATGAGGCGTTTTCTATTTTTTGACTATAAACTTCTTTAATTAAAATAGATTGATTTTTTGAAAATTGCATAGCCAAATGAGTAGCTACATTGCCAGCACCTATCAATGATATTTTGAGCATTTTAGAAAAATATGTTTTTTTAGACTATTATACAATTTTTAAAAAGTGTAATTTTACCCCTCCAAAAGTTTAAAACTTTTGGAGGGTTTGACAAATTGTATAGTATTGTGGTTTTTTATCAATAATTTTGTTTTTTAGCCTGCGATTCCTGCAATAATAAGTATAATACCGATTATACCTAAAGCAATTCCACCGATTAATTGCCATTTTGCTGATGATTCTGCTGCTTCTACAATTTGTTCTTCTGATTTGATAGATACAATAAATTGTTTTCCTGCTTCTTTTGGTTTTACAATTCCTACTTTTCCTGCTCTGTCTGCAATTTCTCCTAATACATATAAATTGGCATTCAAAGGAATGATAGATTCACGATAAGTATAACCTAAAGTACGAGAATTAGATAACATAGAAGATGCGATAAAATTGAGTGGTGCATCTGCTTGAAAATTATTCAAAACCTCCTCTGCATCTATATCAGCTCCTTCAGGGCTGACCAATATTTTTTCTCCACTTCCGTCATTGATATAAAAAGGGGTGCTTTTTTGATTACTTGAAATAGTATCTGTGCGTGTAACTGTTCTTGTTCTATAATTTCCGTCGCTATCAGAGTATTGTTCTTGTACTTCGTATTTTCTTTCTACTGTTGATGAAAAATATAGACATTCGGTTTGTGTATGTTCAGAAACAAGTGGATTATTAGTAGTACCGATGCCTTTTATTTCAACAATGCCTGCTGAATACATACCTGTTCCTAATTCTTTTGTAATAGATTTATAAGTATCTATTAGGTCTTTTACCTTTGATGTTTCATAATAACGCACATCCATTGATTTATTGAGTGCATTTTGTCTGTTGAAATAAAGAAATACTCCTATTCCAATTAAAATAATTCCTATAATGATTAAAACCATACTATATTTAATTGAGTTTATAAGATTTTATAAACGAAAGGTAAATGAATTTTTTTTTAAATTTGTTATTTTTACTAAAAGAAATCGGTTTTTAATAAATAAAATTTATAAAAAACCGATTTAATTATTTTTTTGATGATAAACTAAGCCACTGCCAATGCACCTTTTACTGCTTCATCATATTCGTCAGCAATTTTTGCTACCATTTGTACTGCTGCTTCAAATTCGTTATAATCCAAATTAGCACCCGGTAATGAATAACTAAAAATAGCTTGTTTTTCGAAATTAACACCAAAACTACCAAAAGGGATAGAAGCATTAAGACGTAATAGTTCATCTCTTGTTTCAGCACTCACTTCTTGATTTTCTTCGCCTACATAAGAATAAACTTTTACGATAACATCTTCACTATGCCAAGGTAATACCTGAATAGTAACTGTAATTGTGCCAAATGTAAATGTGTAGAAATCATCAATTTTCACGATTTCGTGTTCGTGAAAAAGTTGTCCCATATATTTTTCTACTTTTTGTTGAGCAGATGCTAAAATTGCATCATTTTTACCTTCTTTTAAAGCCGTGAATTTAGGCATAAGTTTGAAAATTTGTTTTTGTTTAAAATAAAAAATGAAAAATGTAAGAAATTAAGTATTAACCACCTTGATTTAATTTAGCACGCAAACGAGCCAAGTCATCATCAACTGCTGCACCTGATGATAATTTTTTAAATTCATCATCAAGGGCTTTTGAACCATCATTGCCTAATTCAGTAAAAGCTTGTGCTTCTGCTTCATTTTTCATAATTTTATCTTCCCATTTATCAAATTTAGCAAAAGAACTTGTTGCATCAAAATTACCTACTTGTTTTGCAATTTGTTTTTGTGCTTTCGCTGTTTCATTTCTTGCAATCAAAGTACTTTCTTTCATTCTTGCTTCGTTCAATTTTCCTTTTAATTGCTCTACTTGTGTTTTTAAAGTACTTGTAGTTTTTTGAGCGGAATCAAACATTCCTTTGAATTGAGTAGCCAAGTTAGTAGCATCTGCTTTTTTTTGCAATGCTTGACGAGCCAAATCTTCATTGCCTGCATTCAATGCTTGCATTGCTTTTTGTTCCCATTCATCTGCATTTTTTTGATGTTGCAAATAATCTCTCTCTAATTTCTTCTCTTGTGCCATTGCAGTTGCAAGTCCTGATGTAGCTTTTGCGATGGCTTCTTGCATCTCAATCACCATTTGCTTAATCATTTTCTCAGGATCTTCCATTTTATCCAAAGTGTCATTGACATTGGCTTTGAAAATATCGGCAATTCTACCAAAAATACCCATAATTTTTTGATTTGATTTGAATGAATAAATAAGTTATTTAAAATTTTGGTATAAAAGTAAGTGTTTTTTTTTATAATTCCAAATTTATTGACTATTTTTTTTATTAAAAATATAATTATTTGATTTTTAATCATTTGTATTTTATTTTATTTTTTATTTTTTGTATTCTAATAAAAAAAATAGTACATTTGCATATTAAAACAGAAAAAAATATGAAATTATGGTTGATAGGTTGTTTTTTTATTATTACCCATTTACTAAAAGCACAAACAACTCCTATTTATAGTAACGAATTTTTGAATATTGGTGTAGGTGGAAGAGCATTAGCAATGGGCAATACACAAGTGGGAATTGTCAATGATGTTACTGCAGGTTATTGGAATCCTGCTGGTCTTTTGGGTATTAAAAAAAGATATGAAGCCGCTTTGATGCACTCTGAACACTTTGGAGGCATTGCTAAGTATGATTTCGCTTCTTTTGCTACCAGAATAGATAGTAATAGTTGTATTGGTATTACTGCTATTCGTTTTGGCGTTGATGATATTCCTGATACAAGATTTTTGTATGATGCCAATGGTAATATTAATTATAACAATGTGAAATTTTTTAGTGCCGCTGATTATGGTTTTTTAGTAACTTATGCCCGAAAAATAAAAGGCTGGGAAATAGGAGGTAATTTTAAAATTATTTATAGAAATGCAGGTAATTTTGCCAATGCTTTTGGTTTTGGAATAGATGCAGGCATTCAAAAAAAATTCGGCTCGTGGCAATTAGGATTGCTTTTGAGAGATGTTAGTACTACTTTTAATACTTGGACACACAACACTTCTTTGCTCTATAATGTCTATACACAAACAGGTAATCAAATTCCACGCACTTCAACCGAATTAACTTTGCCAAGAGCAATTCTGGGTGCAGGCAAAAATTTTAAATTAAGTAAAGACATTGGAATTTTGTTTGCTTTTGATGCCGCTATTACAACCGATGGAAGGAGAAATACGCTTTTAGCCAATGATTATTTTTCTTTAAGTCCTTCTTTGGGCTTTGAAGCAAATTATCAAAAAATGGTTTTTTTGAGAGCAGGAGCAAATCAATATCAAAAAATTAAAAATTTTGACGGCACACAATATGCACAAGCACAATATAGTTTTGGATTGGGTGTGATGATAAAAGATTTTACCATAGATTATGCACTCACACGTAACAATACAGATAAAAATACAAATGCTTTATACTCTAATATTTTCTCGATAAAATTTGCTTTTGATAAATTATAGTTTTTTTTGATGTAATAATGGAGATAAGTATTTGTAAAAATAAAATATTTTGGGCGATTACGTGCTATCGTGCAAAGCACAGAGCCAAAAAAGAGAGGAAAAAACGGCGGAAACCTTGTTTTTTTCCTCTCTTTTTGTCTCTGCAAGTCTGCTTCTATCACTATCGCAAAATACAAAAAAGACTTTTAAAAAGAATTTTTTATGAACGTTATGTTTGTGGTGTCAAGCCCATTTTCTCTAATTGTGCTAACAATTTTTCGATACGTTCTTGGGTTTCATCAGCACGTTGTTTTTCTTCATCAGCGCGCTGTTTTTCTTCATCAGCGCGTTGTTTTTCTTCTTGCAAAAGCAGTTCTTTTTCATCGGCACGCTGTTTTTCCTCTTGCAAAAGTAGTTCTTTTTCGTTAAGTTGTCCATTCAGTAAGGCATCATTTTCTACACCTGTAACCAATATATCACCTTCTTTGCTGCACCATCTTGCCCAAGAAGATTTTTCTTGTTCAAAAAGTCCTTCCCAA
>RDZP01000075.1 GCA_004294005.1 Cytophagia bacterium | reverse complement strand
TATTGGGACCTGCATCTAAAGTAATAGATTGCCCTTGACAAATTGCTTGATTAGCACCAAGATTTGTATTGATTTGTTCAACATTAGAAAAATAAGCATAATTTGAGCCTACTATATTATTGGCGGCATTTCTAAAAGCTGATAACATTCCTACGTGAAAATTCCCTATACTATTAGCAATCGTGTGGCTACCATCTGCATTGACTGCGAAAGGAAGTTGTGCAATGCTAAAACTTTTATTAGCAAAAGACCAGCCCGAAGCACCTATGGTAGTGAAATCACTTGCAGTTAATAAAGTAGCATTTCCATTAATGGTAAAACCACCTTTTGCAATATCTTTTACTAATACATACATATTAAAATCATCAGGTGTATTTCTGGTAAAAGATAAACTTGTTGCACCACCACAAGACAAAGGTGGTAAAATAGACGAAGCACTCTCAATGCCATTGTTAAAACCAATATGTCCCGTTAAGTGCATCACACAAATAGGTTTATCTGAAGTAATATAAACTGTAGGCGTAGTAGACATATCAATAATATCTAATTGTTGTCTACGATTCATAGTACTTAAATTTCCGTTTGACATAACATTTGTGTTATCTTCAGCGGCAACAATATAGACTCTGTCTTGTCCCACGCCCGTAAGATTTCTAATCACAATGTATTCTTTGCCCCACTTTTCAGCAGCTAATAATTGGTCGCCTATCAAATCCCATGAGCCACCTCTATCGATAGAATCATCACTGATAGTAACAGCAATAGGCTTGTTGGCAGATACACTTGACCCTCTGAACGAAAAACTACTATTGCCTGTGGTAGATTTGAGTGCAAAAGTTTGTCCGCGATTCAAAGTAATGATATAATCTTGGTTGGCTTGGTATTCAGGCGAACCTTGTGCTTGGGCAGTAAGATTAAAAGTAACTGTTGTGTTATCTTCTGAGGCAACAATATCAATGCTTTCTCTTGCTTCTGATACAGCATTAGCAAAAGAAGTCTGAGAAGGAATATAAAATTGCTTCCCTAATCCTTTGCTTCCTTTCAAGGAAAATATTTCAGGGTTTAATGCAAATCCTTGATTGATAGCAGGGTCACCTATGCCTCTTACATCATAATAAACACTTACAGGGGTAGTAGAAGTTATCAAAAAACCTTTATTATTGACTTGTCCAAAAGGTCTATTTTCTACCAAATCAATGCTTGCAGTCAATTCAAAACCTCTCACTGTGTTAGCAGGTAAGTTGGCAATAAAAGGAGTAAATAAAGGATTAGAAGGTATTGAAACATTGACCGTTGCGGGTTGTGTGGTAATAATCCTAAGAAAAATAGGTCTATCTGTGTGTCCTTGTGCAATGCTCACCACATCAGGAATAGCAAACCAAAACTGTGTATCTACCTGTGCTTTTAGTGCAAAAGAAAACAGTAATAGTGATAAAAATAATATGTTTTTTTTCATTGTGTTTTTTATATTTTTGAATTTTTCTACAATATTAAAACAAATAAAGAAAAAATACAAAAAATTGCAATTTTTTTATAATTTTTTAGATATAATTTAGAAAATATACCTAATGATTGAAAAAATAAATGCTTTTTTTAATATGATTTTTTATTTTTTTTCGTTATATAATAGATTTGATGACTATTAACTAACTTTAAAATCAATTTGCAAATGAAAATTCATTATACATTACAAATTCCTCGCCCACATACACACGAATTTGAAGTCAATATTTTAATAGAAAATTATACAAATAATAACGAAAAAAATCTCATTTTCAAATTACCTGTCTGGACTCCCGGCTCTTATCTGTTGAGGGAATACGCCAAAAATATTTATGAAGTACAAAGTTATCAAAATCAAAAAAAATTATTAACCAAAAAAATAAATAAAAATACTTGGGAAATTGATACAAAATTACTTGACAATCAACCTATTACAATTAATTATAAAGGTTATGCTTTTGAGCATAGTGTAAGAACGAATTATATCGATGCCTCACATATTTTTTTGAATGGTGCAGCAACTTTTATGTTTTTTCCTGATTTTATGGGTAATGATTTGAGCCTTGAAATCAAAAAACCAACACAATTTGAGCATATTATTACTGCTTTACATAAAGTTGAAAATAAAGATAATTTATATCACGCCAAAAATTTTGATGAATTGGTAGATTGCCCCATAGAAATTGGTAATTGCACTTTATTTGAAGTGGATTATCAAGGTATTCTACATCAATTTGCTTTTCATCAATTAGAAATAAGCCAAGAAAAATTACATCAATTCAAAAAAGATTTTTTTAAAATTATTCACGAAGCCACCGAAATTTTTGGAGAAAATCCTTGTAAAAAATATACAACGATTGCTCACTTTACTGAAGATAACTATGGCGGCTTAGAGCATTGCGAAAGTATGGCTTTGATATTTCAACGAAATATTTTTGAATCAGAAGAAAATTATATTGATTTTTTGACTTTATTTGCCCACGAATATTTCCATATTTGGAACATCAAACGCCTTTGCCCTGATGCTTTATGGCAATTTGATTATGAAAATGAAAATTATACAAGACTTTTGTGGCAAGTAGAAGGTTTTACAACTTATTTCCAAGATTTAATTATGCGAAAAGCAAATCTCATTTCTGTTGAAACTTATCTCGAAGAGCAACAAAAAAGAATACAACTCATTGAAAATCAATATGGAAACAAAATTCAATCAGTAGCAGAATCAAGCCTTGATGCGTGGATAAAAGCCTATCGTCCCAATGAAAACTCACAAAATACTACCATTTCTTATTATTCAAAAGGAGCAATTTTAGCACTTTGGATTGATATTATGGTATTAGAGGCAAGCAATGGAGAGCAAAATATTGAGCATTTGATAAAAGAAATGTATCAAGTTTTTTATTTACAAAAGAAAAAAGGGTTTTCTGAAAATGAATTGAAGTTAATAGTAGAAAAATATACAAAAAAAGATTTAACAGATTTTTGGACAGACTATATTGAAGGAACAAAAGAAATTCCATACACAACTATCTTCGAAAAAATTGGCGTTTTGTATGAAAATGAACCAAAAAATAAAATTGATTTAGGAATTAATATTGATAATAATCTTAAAATTACTTTTATCAAACGAAATGGAAATGCTTTTGAAGCAGGTTTGCAAGTAGGTGATAAAATTATTGCTTTGGATAATCAAAATATAAAAGAAAAAGACCTAACAAAAATAATAGAAAATAAAAAAATAGGACAAAATACACTTTTTTCTGTGATGAGAAATGGAATAATGACGCATATCAACGTCAATTTTCAACTTTCTACCGAAGTTATACACAAACTCAAAAGAAAAGATAATGTTGAAAATCATTTATGGGAAAAATGGGCAAAAATTGTTATCAAACCAAAAAATAATATCCATTTTTCAAAATTAGCAGATATTTATAATAAAATTTAGTATGTTAATTTACGGAGCAGGCGGACATTCAAAAGTGGTAGTAGATTGTTTGTATTCACAAAATATAAATATTGATGGTTTTTTTGATGATAATTTAAAAGAAAAACCTTTTCAAAACTTTGATTTTTTTGGTCATTATCAACCCACTATTTTACCCGAACAATCATTGATAATTGCCATTGGTAATAATCAAATAAGAAAAGAAGTGTCCCAAAAAATTACACATCAAATTGGAAAAGCAATTCATAGCCATAGTTGCATCTCTCCGTCTGCTCATACAGAAGAAGGTTTGATGATTTTTCCATTTGCAGTCTTACAAGCACACACACATATATGTAAACACGTTATTTTGAATACTCACGCTGTTATCGAACACGATTGTAATATAGATAATTTTGTGCATATCGCACCAAATAGTGTTTTGGGCGGAGGCGTGAGCGTTGGCGAAGGCACTTTGATTGGTATGTCTGCCACCATTTTACCCAACATCAGCATCGGAAAATGGTGCGTTATTGGTGCAGGTGCAGTTGTAACTCAAAATATTCCCGATTTTTGTGTGGCTTATGGTGTGCCTGCTAAAATCAAAAAAAATCTAATTATTTAATAAAAAAAATTTCAATTCTAAAAAAAAACGATTACCTTTGCATTAAAATTCCAATAAACAATGGAAAAAAAAATCGTTATTGCCATCGATGGTTATTCTGGGTGCGGAAAAAGTAGTACCGCACAAAAAGTAGCACAAGTTTTAGGATATATTTACATTGACTCAGGAGCAATGTATCGTGCTATTACACTCTATTGTATAGAAAACGAAATCAACCTCGAAAATACCGCTCAAATAGAAGAAGCACTCAATAATATTCACATCAATTTTGAATGGAATCCAGAAAAACAAAGAAATGACATCTATTTAGATGACAGAAACATAGAAAAAGAAATTAGAAAAATGTATGTTTCTGACAAAGTAAGTGAAGTCAGCAAAATCCACGAAGTAAGAGTAGCAATGGTCGCACAACAACAAAGATTAGGACAAAAAAAAGGTGTTGTGATGGACGGTAGAGACATTGGTACAATGGTTTTCCCTGATGCAGAACTCAAAATTTTTATGACCTCTGATATAAAAATAAGAGCCAAAAGACGACAGTTAGAATTAGAAGAAAAAGGAGATAAAATAGCAATAGAAAGCATTATCGAAAACCTACAAAAACGCGATTTGATAGATACAACAAGAACTGAAAGCCCTTTGAGAAAAGCCGAAGACGCTTTTGAATTGGATTCTTCTTTTATTACTTTCGAACAACAAGCAGATTACGTTATTCAATTAGCAAAATCAAAAATCAAAAATGATAATACCATCATCAATAGTGATGTAATTGCCAATTTTACCACTGCCTAAAAAATTATATTTCAAATTCTCAAAAAAATATTTATAAAATAAATGCACTCTCTCAAATTAAAAACGCCACTTGTTTGCTTTGATTTAGAAACAACAGGCATCAATATTGCCAAAGATAGAATCGTTGAATTATCATTTTTGAAAGCAATGCCAAACGGTGAAATTATACAAAAAACACGCCGTATCAATCCTGAAATGCCTATTCCAATCGAATCAAGTTTGATTCATGGCATTTATGATGAAGATGTAAAAGATGAAATGACTTTCAAACAAGTAGCAAAATCATTGTCGCAATTTATAGAAGGTTGTGATTTGGCAGGTTTTAATATTTTGAGATTTGATGTACCAATGTTGGTAGAAGAATTTTTGAGAGCAGGGATTGATTTTGAAGTAGGCAACCGAAAAATTGTAGATGCACAAAGAATTTATCATTTGATGGAGCCAAGAAATCTATCTGCAGCGTATGCTTTTTATTGCAAAAAAGATTTAGAAGATGCGCACACTGCTGAGGCAGATACAACGGCTACTTTTGAGGTTTTGAACGCACAAATACAACATTACGAAACAAAAACACTCAAAGACGACAAAGGAAATGAGTATTTCCCTGTCCAAAATGATATGAGTGTTTTGCACGAATTGACCGCTTCAAAAATGGTTGATTTTGCACAAAGAATGATTTTTAATGCACAAGGAATTGAAGTTTTTAATTTTGGAAAACATAAAAATATTCCCGTAACAGAAGCACTCAAAAAAGAACCTACTTATTACGAATGGATGATGAACGGCGATTTTCCTTTGGATACCAAACGAAAATTGACACAAATCAAATTACGAAGTGCAAAAATCAATAAATAAAATAGTTAGTTTCAAAATAAAAGTATAAAAAAGTATTTAAAAAAATCCGTTTAAATCCGTAAAATCCGTGTTATCCGCGTGCTTTTTTGCAAATATAAAAATAAATAAATTTGGGCGATTACGGGCTATCGTGCAAAGCACAGAGCCAAAAAAGAGAGAAAAAACTCGCAAAAGCCTCGTTTTTCTCTCTTTTTGTCTCTGCAATACTGCTTCTATCCCTATCGCGAAAATACAAAAAATCAAAATACAAAAATGAAGTCTATACGTCCAAAAGATATTTCAACGGCACAATTTCACGCCTATATGTTGGCTGCGATTGCTCCTCGTCCCATCGCTTTTGCTTCTACGATTGATAAAGATGGCAATATTAATTTAAGCCCTTTTAGTTTTTTTAATGCTTTTGGTTCTAATCCGCCGATACTAATATTTTCTCCTGCAAGGCGTGTGCGTGATAATACTGAAAAACATACTTTGGAAAATGTAAGAGAAATTCCTGAGGTTACCATCAATGTTGTCAATTATGAAATAGTTGAGCAAATGTCATTAGCAAGCACTGAATATGAAAAAGGTGTCAATGAATTTATCAAATCTGGGCTTACTCCTACTCCATCTACCTTAATTCGCCCTCCTTTTGTGGCAGAATCACCTGTCGCTTTCGAGTGCAAAGTCAATCAAGTGATAGAAACAGGCAAAGAAGGTGGTGCAGGCAATTTGATAATTTGTGAAATTGTTATGGCACATATCAAAGAAGAAATATTGGACGAACAAGGAAGAATTGACACAAAAAAAATTGATTTGGTAGGAAGAATGGGCGGAGATTGGTATGTAAGAGCAAACCATGATGCACTCTTTGAAATCGAAAAACCAAATATCAAAAAAGGAATTGGCGTAGATAATATTCCCGAAAAAATTAGATTAAGTCATATTTTGTCAGGAAATAATTTAGGAAAATTAGGAAATATCGAAGTTTTACCAACCATAGCATCTTCTCGTCATTTTGCTTTAGAAAATAATCTACACCAAATCAATCTCAAAGGAGTCGAATTGGATAATTATTTACATCAATTTGCAAAAAGTTTATTGGAAAAAAACCAAACAGAAAATGCTTGGAAAGTACTTTTGTATAGTTTGCATTAAAAAACGTACCAACGGGCTTTAGCCTGTTGTAATTTCACCCTTGCTTGTGAAACACAAGCAAGGGCGATAAAAATTGTAGTACACACTTTTAGTGTGTCGACACACTAAAAGTGCTACAATTTTGTTATATAAATAAAAAAATTAATCAAAAAAAAACAATAATAAATAAAAAAAATAAAATCCGCGCTTGAAAATCAGCATTATCAACGTTCCAAAATAATAAAATGATAATACAACTAATTTAAACAATGTGAGTTTTAGAAAAACAAAATATTTATATTTTTGCACAAAAAAATTACTGAAAAATGAATAAAAGAAATTTCTTAAAATCTTTTGCTATTATTACAGCAACAAGTCTTTTACAAATACCAAAAATAATGGGTTTTAACACTGAAAATGATGAAATCATACCCACTACTATCAAAGATAATGATTTTTCGTTGCCCAATTTGGAATATGATTATGACGCATTAGTTCCTCATTTTGATAAAATGACAATGGAAATTCATCATTCAAAACATCACGCCGCTTATATTAAAAACCTTAACGAAGCCATCAAAAACACTCCTTTTGAAAAAATGACTTTGGAAGAAATACAAAATAAAGTAACCAATAAATTTCCAATTATTAGAAATAATGGAGGAGGACATTATAATCATTCTTTGTTTTGGAAAATTATCGCACCTAACGCAGGTGGCGAACCAACAGGAAAATTGGCAGAAAGTATCAAAAATACTTTTGGTTCTTTCGAAAAATTCAAAGAAGAATTTAATAAAGCAGCAAAAAATCATTTTGGTTCGGGCTGGGCTTGGTTAGCAATGGATAAAAATAAAAAATTATTTATCACAAGTACACCTAATCAAGACAATCCATTGATGACAAAAATAAACAAACAAAAAGGAACGCCAATTTTATGTTTAGATGTATGGGAACACGCTTATTATCTGAAATATCAAAATAAAAGAATTGATTTTATTAATGCTTTTTGGAATGTAGTCAATTGGAAAGCGGTTGAAAAAATATTCGACAATTCATCAAAATAAACTTTTCAACATCAATCAATGCTTACTCATAGACAACTTTTTTTACAAAATATTGCACAAACTTCTGAATTTCCTTTATTAATAGAAATAGAAAAAGCAAAAGGAATGTATTTTTATACGCCTGAAGGAAAATCATATTTGGATTTGATTGCAGGGATTTCGGTAAGTAATGTAGGACATTGCCATCCAAAAGTGGTAGAAGCCGTCCAAAAACAAGCTGAAAAATTTATGCACGTTTTGGTATATGGTGAATTTGTGCAAAGCCCTCAAACATTATTAGCAAAAAAAATAACCGATTGTTTGCCTGCTCATTTGGATAATATTTATTTTGTTAATTCGGGAACAGAAGCCATCGAAGGTGCAATGAAATTAGCAAAAAGATATACAAAAAAAACAGAAATTATCAGTTGTTTTAACGCATATCATGGTGCTACACAAGGTTCGCTTTCTATTGGTGGGGGTGAAAATTTCAAAAATAATTTTAGACCGCTCTTGCCTGATACACGACAAATCCACTACGGAAGTTTTAGTGATATAGAAAAAATCACTGAAAAAACTGCTTGTGTGATTATTGAAGTAGTACAAGGTGAGGCAGGCGTGATAAGTGCTTGTGAAAATTATTTTAAAACCTTACGAAAAAAATGTGATGAAACAAATACTTTATTGATTTTTGATGAAGTACAAACAGGCTTTGGACGCACAGGAACACTTTTTGCTTTCCAAAAAATAAATGTAATGCCTGATATATTGGTTTTAGCAAAAGGAATGGGCGGCGGAATGCCAATAGGTGCTTTTGTGAGTAATCAAAAAATAATGAGTGTATTCAAAAACAATCCTATTTTGGGGCATATCACTACTTTTGGAGGACATCCTGTGTGTTGTGCAGCAGCATTGGCTTCATTAGCCATCATCGAAGATGAAAAATTATACGAAAATGCAGAAGAAAAAGGACTATTATTTGTACAATTATTACAACATCAACAAATAAAACAGGTAAGACAAAATGGATTATTATTGGCTGTTGAATTTGAAAATTTTATCACACTTAAAAAAATAATTGACAAATGTTTGGAAAAAGGTTTGATGACCGATTGGTTTTTATATTGTGATAACTCGATGCGTATTGCACCTCCTTTGATTATCAATGAAGAAGAAATAAGATGGGCTTGTAAAACAATTTTAGAAGCAATTGATGAAGTTTTTTGATTGTAATTTTGAATCGTAAATGAAATAGAAACAGCCAAATCGATTTTCAAATTAATTTTTAAAACCTTTCAAGTCTTAAAGTCCTGAAAGGTTTAATTGTTTGATAATCAATCAAAAAAAAATCATATTGCACCCAATCGGGCTTTGATAGTGCTATCTTTTTTAAGAGAATCTTTTTGTAAAACTTCCCTTTCTTTTTGTTTTTTGAGTTGTATTTCTTCTAATTTTTTTTGTTTTTCTATATCTCTTTTATAAATAAGAAAACCATTTTTTTGTAGTACTAATGTTAATTTTGGACTATTTTTGAGCCTTTTTTCCCAAGCGTCATCTCCTACTTTCAATAAAACATAAGCATTTCTTTTGATATTTCCTTCTAATAAATACTCTTGCCAACTTTCTTTTTGTTGTGAAAAAGTAGATTTTCCTACACTTTTTTTACCAAATTTTTGTTCTAAAAATTGCCATTTTTCTTTGGCAATTTCTGGGGTTACTTTTGCATAAAAATGATGTGCATAACTATGATAATTGATAGGCAAAATATAGGCTTTTTCAGAAGCAACTGATTTCAAAAAATCAATCATACTTCTTTGAGAATATTGTTCTACTTTTGGCACAAACACATACACAACCGCTTGTGAAGCCAAAATACAAATAAAAAATAAATAAAAAGCACCATCAACTATGCCTTTTTTATGTCCCTTCACTAATGAATAAATAATTGCTAACAAAAATAAAATACCAATCATTATTTCCCAACCCTGCCAAATTACATTCGCTTGTAAATTACCTTGTGTAAATTTATCTTCGATATTTGTCAATAAGACATTTTTGAAAAAAGGTATCAATGCCAAAAAAATAAAAACGATTGCCCACAAAAATCCAACTATCCAAAGTCCTATTTTAATAGAAGGTTGCCATTTTAATTCGTTTTTTTCGACTCTTTGTAAATATTCCGCCGCCAAAAACGTCAAAGGAAAATAACATAAAGATGAATAATGAACAATTTTTGCTTTGACGATAGAAAAAATAATCAAAGTAACAAAAAATAAAATTTGCATCCAAGCCTTAAAAATTCTTTGATGTGTATGTGATTTATAATTGTATTGAAAACCACCAAAAAAATAAATACTTGCAGGAAAACAACCAATTAATAAAACCAAAAAATGATAGAAAAATGGTTGTTCGTGTCCTGTATCTTCTGATTTTGCTGCCAATCCCCATTGATACTCTAAAAATTGTTGTAAAAACCAAGTACCATTTTTGAGCATTTCAGGCAAAAACCAAACACTCAAAACCAACAAAGCTGTAAAACTATAAATCAAAATTTCAAGCAATCCAAAAGTACTTACTCTCAAACTTTTAATCCAAAAAATCAAACCACAAATTCCTACTAAAAGAAGTGCAACAGGTCCTTTGACAAGTACAGCCAAACCAATAAAAATCCCACCCCAAAGTGCTTTCCAACGTTTTTTACTTGCTTTTTCGTGTGAAGTCATCAGAGCCAGCTGAAATACACTCAAAAATATAAACAAATTAAAAAGTGGGTCAATAATGCCTGTTTTAAAATAAAAAACAGGTAAAAATGAACCAGCATAAGCCAGTACCCACCATTTTGCTAAATGCTCATCAAAAAGACGATTGCCTACATAAAACAAAACCAACAAAGTAATGACACCCACCAAAGCATTTGGAAAACGCGCTCCAAACTCATTGACACCAAATATTTGCATAGATACACTTTGAATCCAAAAAAACAAAGGAGGTTTTTCCCAAAAAGCAATAAATTCAACTTGAACTTTTTGCCACTCTCCTGTCAAAATCATCTCACGTGAAATCTCTGCAAAATTGATTTCGTCCCAATCAAATAAAGGAACAATGCCTAAAAAAGGTATATATAATAAACAGGCTATTAGTAAGATAAGCCAATAAGTGCTACGCATCTTTGCAATAATATTTTAAAAAAGTTGGCAAAAATAGTATTTTTTTAGAAAATAAAAAAGAATATTTGCATAAGTTTTTAAAACTATTTTAATTTAAAAAAAGAATTGACGCAAATAAAAGAACAATAATAAAATAAATTAGTCTTTTTATTGGTTCTGATGAGTATATCAAAAAATAAAATCCGCGTTTGAAAATCAGTTTCATCAGCGTTCCAAAACCATAGAACGCTGATGAAACTGATGTGAACAAAGCGGATTGAAGAAAGACAGAATATTGTGTATTTTTATAATGAATGTAAAAAATGTTGATTTAAACCTTAACTTTTACAAAAATACTATTGTCCAAAAAGTTTTTCAAAAACCTCACTTTCTTCTAATTCTCTCACTTCTCCAATTTGCATATTTTCTAAATACAAACCTTGCATACGCACTCTCACCAATCTCAAAGTTGGAAAACCAACCGCTGCTGTCATTTTTCTTACTTGGTGTTTTTTTCCTTCTGTAATCGTGAGACTTATCCATGATGTTGGAATGTTTGCTCTGAACCTTATTGGCGGATTTCTTTCAGGCAAATTAGGAGTTTCTGTTAATTTTTCTGCTTTTGCAGGACGAGTTGTCAATTCTTTTTTATCAATTCTGATTTTTACACCTTTTCGTAACTTTGCCAATGCTTCTTCATTGATTTCTCCATCTACTTGTATCCAATATTCTTTTTCATGTTTGAATTTTGGGTTTAAAAGTCGATTATTAATAGTTGTATCATTGGTAAGCAACAAAAGTCCTTCACTGTCTAAATCTAATCTTCCTACGGGATATACATCTTTTGGAAAATCAAACAAAGATGCTAACGTAATTTGTCCCTCTTCACCTGTAAATTGATTGATGACATTATAAGGTTTGTAAGTAATATAATAACTTTTATTTTTCATTTTTTTGAATTATTTAATTTTTTAGTCTTTTATTGTAGGATTACTAAAAGAATAATAATAACCTCCTTCTTGTGTAACAAAACCATATTTAGAAATAGCATTTTTGGTATAAAAAACCCTTATTTTTTCTAATTCCTTTTTGTTTCTAATTTCTATTTGATAAGTAGCAGTAGCATCTCGAGGTTCATTCAAATAAGTTACTTCAAACAACCAAGGATAAACTGCTGTTTCTCCAAGTGTTACCTTATCAGATTTTTTAAACTTATGTCCTCCAAATACAAAAGGTTGATTTGAAAAAGTACGTCTATATTCAGGTACTTTTTGGGTATGAAAAACAAATAAATCTACTTGGTCTTTGACTTCATTAGGTTTCCAAACCTCTTTTGTTTTTTTATCTCTCAATAGAAAAAACCTTGTAATTGTATCTGATTTTAAAATAAATTTATCCGTAACTTGTTGATAATCAACCTTATCGATTTGATGTTGTGAAGCTTGGTCGATAGTCAATGGATTTATTCCTGTAATAAGATTGAAGTAATGTGCCATTGCCACAAAATGTTTCGTTGGTTTTTCGTAAATATGAGAATAGCCTGCGTGTACGAGGATTTTTGCATTTTTATCTTTTTTTAAAATTCGTTCTTTCAATCGTGCTGCCTGCGTCCAATCTCTTTGTTTTTGTGGATTATCGATGACAACATTTTTATAATTCACAAACGAAGAATCAGGATCGCCCTCATCTTCTTCATACGCCACCAGCGTATAACCTAATTCTTTTGCTCTACGCACCAAATTATTATAAAAAGGCTCATTGGCATAAGGATATGTGTGTTTGATTGGATAAAGTCTTACATTCATCAATGAATCTTGATTGATAAACATCTCAACAGCTAAATATTTGTAGCCTTTTTGTCTTAATTTGACCAATAACTCATAAGTCAAAAGTCTATGTTCAAAAATATCGTGGGCTTCATTAATAAATATTGCTTGTTGTTTGTCTGCTTCTTTCAAGATGGTTTCTACAGCATTTTCAGATTGATACAAAGTTTTATCAAGTGTATGATTTATTTTTAATTTTTTACCACTATAACCATATAATTTATTTATTTCATTGGCATAATATTCTACACTATCTTTGTTTCCAACCGCCATATTTCCATAATACAAATCGTCCAAAACCCTGAATCTAAGGTTTGATTTTGTTTTGAGTATTCTATTTTTGATTTTTCTCAAATCATTCAACAATTTATAACTATGGGTTTTTAATTGATAATGTTTTTTGTAGATTTCTTTGATTTCCTTTTCTACAATAGAATCAGGTTCTTGAGATTGTGCTTGTAGTTTGGTAAATCCAAATAATGATAATAACAACAGTAATAATGAAATTTTTGACATAAAAATTATAGTCCTATTTTTTTTATTTAAAAACAATTTAAGTAACTTTGCAAATCGTAAACCTCAAATTTATTGCCAATAAAATTATACCTATCAATAATGACTCTAAACGAAATAAAAGACAAAATTGACAGTATTTTAGAAGATGAAATACTGACAAATCAAGTATTAATGTGGCATAACAAAAATCAATTTATTTATTTTGATAATTTGTGCTATGTCTTAAATGAACTTTTATTTCATTTTGAATTAAAAAAAGATATAAAGGTAGATATAATGACAAATACCGAATTTTTAAAAACTTATTTGATAAGAAAAAATGGATTAGAAATTTTGCCAAAAGATTGGATTAATCATCAAACAAAGGAAATAGATAACAAAATACTTGATGATTTATGGTTAGAACCAACAAAAGGTTATTTAGTGAAAATATTAGAGAAATCAACCGATGAAAAAGATAAACATACCTGCGGTAACGAGAAAATCAATTGGTATGCCATCTGCTGTACTAATTAAATGTACTTTAAATCCATAAAAATATTCTCTTTTAGAAGCATTATAACCCCTAAATTCTTTACCTTTCACTAGTTTTGACCTTGATATGCGAATATTTTTACAAACAAGCACAGGAAAAAAATCAATAATATAAACGCTTTCTAAGTTTAAATGCTTAAAAGTAGCAGATAAATGATAGAATAATTGTACTATTAAATCTGAAATACGATGCAACATTCTGTTAAAATTACTTTTATCAGGTATATCAAAACCCCAATGTGATTTCATATAATCACAAGCAACATGTTG
>RDZP01000187.1 GCA_004294005.1 Cytophagia bacterium | reverse complement strand
ACCAAAAGTAATCATTAAAAAAGCCCTCAAAAAGGTAAAGAACATATAAAATTTTAATAATGATTTTGTACTCGTTGTATTTTTGTCCAAAGTCTAAAATATTAAATCATAATCAATAAGATTTAAAAATTTCATTATGATTCATTTATAATCGTAAAACTTATTTTTATTTAGATTATGATTCTTGCCTTGATAAATCACTAAACGACCTGAAAAGATCAAAGTAAATGCTTTTTAAAAAATACATTAAAAAAAGAACCTATTTTTTGGAAATAATATATTTTTTTACTATTTTTGCATCAAAATTAAATCGATTTCTAATAAAAATAATATTTTTATGGCAACATTGCGTTTTAATGCAATAGAAACAGCACAAAATCGTGCAACAATTCAGGTAGAAATGCCTGCCCCAAAAGTTTCAGATTATTTTGGAACAAATGTATTCAATGACAATGCAATGCGACAATATTTGAGTGCAGACGCATACAAAAAATTACATCAATCTATCGAACAAGCACATAAAATTGATAATGATTTGGCTGATTCAGTGGCAAGTGCAATGAAAACTTGGGCAATTAGCAAAGGAGTTACGCATTATACACACTGGTTTCAACCATTGACAGGCACAACTGCCGAAAAACATGATGCTTTTTATGATATTGATAGCAAAGGAAATGCCCTCGAAAAATTCAAAGGTTCAGCCTTGGCACAACAAGAACCTGACGCTTCATCTTTTCCAAGTGGAGGCATTAGAGCAACTTTTGAAGCAAGAGGTTATACCGCTTGGGACCCAACTTCGCCTGCTTTTATAATAGAAATTGAAGGAAGTAAAACTTTATGTATTCCTACCATTTTTGTTTCTTATACAGGAGAGGCTTTGGATTATAAAACACCTTTATTGAAAGCACTTTCTGCAGTTGATAAAGCAGCTACAGCAATATGTAACGAATATTTTGACAAAGAAATCAATAAAGTTGTGGCTACTTTGGGAGCAGAACAAGAATATTTTTTGGTAGATAAATCATTGTTTTATTCACGTCCTGATTTGATGATGGCAGGAAGAACAGTTTTTGGACATGCACCCGCAAAAGGACAACAATTAGAAGATCATTATTTTGGCTCTATTCCTTCACGTGTGCGCGCTTTTATGGTAGATTTTGAAATTGAAGCACAAAAGTTAGGCATTCCAATTCGTACTCGTCATAATGAAGTAGCACCTGCACAATTTGAGTGCGCCCCTACTTTTGAGGAAGTAAATTTGGCAGTCGACCATAATACTTTGTTGATGGATATTATGGAGAAAGTGGCAGAAAGACATAATTTTAAAGTGCTTTTTCATGAAAAACCTTTTGCAGGCATCAACGGAAGTGGAAAACATAATAATTGGGCTTTGGGTACGAATACAGGTAAAAATTTATTAGCACCTACATCAAAAGCAAAAGAAAATTTACAATTTTTGACCTTCTTTGTCAATACTGTCAAAGCTGTTCATGATTATGCCGATTTATTACGTGCAAGTATTGCAAGTGCAGGCAATGATTTTCGTTTAGGTGCTAATGAAGCACCTCCCGCAATTATTTCTATTTTTGCAGGGGCAGAAATGAAAAAAGTATTAGAAGAATTGGAACACAATGCAACAGTTAAAATTGAAAAAGGTGATAATTTGTATATGAAATTAGGAATTAACAAAGTTCCTCAAATTATTTTAGATACAACAGACCGTAATCGCACTTCGCCTTTTGCATTTACAGGTAATAAATTTGAATTTAGAGCGGTAGGTGGTTCTGCTAATTGCGCTGCACCAATGGTGGTTTTGAATGCAATTGTAGCCCATCAATTACAAGAATTTAAAAAAGATATTGATGCAAACATCGCAAAAACAGATAAAATAGAAGTAACAATTATCAATGTTTTGCGTGATTACATCAAAAAATCAAAAAATGTATTGTTTGAAGGTGATAATTATTCAGAAGAATGGGCAGAAGAAGCTAAAAGACGTGGTTTACCCAATGTAAAATCTACTCCACAGGCTTTAGATGCGTATATTTCTAAAAAATCTTTGGCTTTATTTGAAGATTTAGGCATTATGTCGCATCGAGAAGTAGAAGCAAGGTATGAGATTAATTTAGAAAATTATATCAAAAAAGTACAAATCGAATCACGTGTGATGGGGGATTTAGCACTTAATCATGTTATTCCTGCAGCGATTGCTTATCAAAATCAACTTGTTGCAAATATTGAAGGTTTGATGGATATTGGAATGGGAGATATAGAAGGTACACAAACAGTGAAAGACTTAATCCGTGAAGTTTCACAATACATTGGTACAATTCAAACGAACATCAAAAAAATGACAGAAGCACGAAAAGCAGCAAATTTGATAGAAGATTCAAAAGATAGAGCCGTTGCTTATGAAAATAACGTAAAATCATTGTTTGAAACGATTCGTTATGCTGTTGATAAATTAGAATTAATTGTTGCTGATGAATTATGGCCTTTGGCTAAGTATCGTGAACTATTGATGATAAGATAAATAAACAGGTTAAACGCATCTAATAATTTGTCTTAATTTACTATAATAAAAATAATATTTTATTTTTTTTATGTTAAACAAAATTTTATTTGTTTTTAATTTTTTATTGAATGAAAGAAATAACAGCAAGATAAAATCCGCGTTTGA
>RDZP01000186.1 GCA_004294005.1 Cytophagia bacterium | reverse complement strand
AATAAAAACTGTAGTACACACTTTTAGTGTGTCGACACACTAAAAGTGTGTACTACAATTGCTCAATAGAAAAAATCGTATAAAATTTAGTAGAACCTTATAATTTATTGGAATTTTAAATAAAATAAAATTATGAATTACAAAAACAATCTTTCAGTACACTATTTCTACAAAAATTATTATAGAATTAAAAATATTTCTATTTTTTTTCAAAAAAGTTATTATTATTTTAGATTTTTTTAGCAATTTTGCGTTTAATATTAGAAATAATAAGTTTTATTCAATAATAAAGTCATGAAAAAAAAAATAATTGTAGTTGTTTTAGTTGGTGTAATGTTGCTAACTTCGTGTGCGAGTTCGAACTCTGGTAATCAAACTTGGTTGCCTCGTAAACACAAAAAATCAGACCTTAATACTTATCCTTCAAAACGATAATGAAAAAAAGAATATTTTTTTATTTTTGTTTGATAGCCTTTTTTTTGGCTTCTTTTGGTACAAGTGCTTGTGGAAGTTCTCAATTACCACACCACAAAAAACCGAAAGGTAAGTTAAAAAAAGGAGCCAGAATTCCTTGTCCTGTCAAAGATTGTTAGACAATAAAAGTACTTATCAATCCTAACTTTATCACATAGCATATTTTGTTTTCTTATGTCAATAAAATAAAACAGAAAATCTATTTGATAAAGTTATTTTATTCAAAAAAAATCAAAATAAAAAAGAAATTATGCTTACTATTTTACAAAAATATTTTCCTTCACTTACCACAATTCAATGCAATCAATTCGAAAAACTTCCTGAATTATACAAAGAATGGAATGAAAAAATCAATGTTATTTCCAGAAAAGATATTGATGAATTGATGGAACGACACGTGTTACACGCATTGGCAATAGCAAAAATTATTACTTTCAAAAGTGGTGCAAATATTATGGATTTAGGCACAGGAGGAGGATTTCCGGGCATTCCTTTGGCGATAATGTTTCCTGAAACTAACTTTCTCTTAGTAGATTCAATAGGTAAGAAAATAAAAGTAGCACAAGCTGTAGCAGATAGTTTATCGCTTACAAATGTCAATACCATTCACGAAAGGGCTGAAAAAATTGATGAAGAATTTGATTTTGTGGTCAGTCGTGCTGTTGCTCCTCTGTCTGATTTGGTAGATTGGTCAGATAAAAAGTTTTTTAAAATGTATAATCATTTGTACAAAAATGGTATTTTTTGTTTGAAAGGTGGCGATTTGAAAGAAGAATTAAAACCATTTGAGAAAAAAGTCAAAACTTGGGAAATTAGCGATTTCTTTGAAGAAGAGTTTTTTATAGGAAAAAAAGTTGTCTATCTTAAAATGATTTAATACCAATAAAAAACAGATGAAAATATTGTTGCTTAATACTTTTGAAAAATATGGCGGTGCAGCGATGGCGTGTTATCGTTTGTACCAAGCACTCAAAAAAAATACAGAGGCTGATTATAATCTTTTGGTAAGTGATATTCAAAAAAACAACGAAAATACAAATACAATCAATCCAAACTTTATCACACAAAAAATTCAAAAAATAAAATTTATTACTGAAAGATTGAGTTATTGGGCATATATGCAAAATAAAAGTATGAAATATGCTTTTTCTCCCGCTAACACAGGACAAAATATTCTTAGTAATGATTTAGTAAAACAAGCTGATATTTTACACCTTAATTGGATAAATTTTGGTTTTTTATCTTTGCAACAATTAGCAAAAATATGTCAAACTGATAAAAAAATAATTTGGACAATGCACGATATGTGGGCTTTTACAGGCGGTTGTCATTATGCAGGAAGTTGTGAAAATTTTAAAAAAAATTGTGGAAATTGTCAATTTTTAAAAAAACCTCATCAAAAAGATTGGTCTTTTCAAATCTTTGAAAGAAAAAAAGAAATTATCAAAAATAAAAAAATTACTTTTGTCGGTTCGAGTAAATGGATTACAGAAGAAGCAAAAAAAAGTGGTTTATTCAATGAAAAACATCATTTTTTTCATATTCCTACGCCCATTGATACCGAAATTTTTATTCCATTAGAAAAAGAAAAACTAAGAAAAGAAGCAAATTTACCTGAAAATCAATTTTTTTTATTGTTTGGAGCGATGAACATCGCAGACACACGCAAAGGCTTTCATTTATTGTTAGAGGCTTTGAATATAATTGCAGCTGAAAATGAAAAATTACCGCTTCATTTGCTTATTTTTGGTAAATCTACTCCCGAAATGTTAGAAAAATTACCTTTTCAATTTACCAACTTAGGCGTTCTGAAAGGTGATAACGAAATTAGAAAAGCCTATAATTTAGCACATACTTTTGTTTTACCTTCCTTAGAAGATAATTTACCTAATACAATTTTAGAAAGTTTGGCTTGTGGTACACCTAATTTGAGTTTTAATTTGGGAGGAATGCCTGAAATGATTGATAATGAAGAAAATGGATTGGTTACGATAGAAAATACAGCCAAAAATTTAGCCGAAAATATAAAAAAAATGCTCTTTTTTTGGAAAAATTTACCTGATTTTTTTCAATCTTTTCAAAATAATGCACGCCAAAAAGCAATCCAAAATTATAGCGAAAAAATAATTGCTGAAAAATATTTTCAAATCTATACACAACTTTAAAACCTTGACTATTATTTATTTTATCATTTTGAACAAAGCAAAAAATCTTAAA
>RDZP01000007.1 GCA_004294005.1 Cytophagia bacterium | reverse complement strand
ACTTGCAGAGACAAAAAGAGAGAAAAACGAGGCTTTGCGAGTTTTTTCTCTCTTTTTTGGCTCTGTGCTTTGCACGATAGCACGTAATCGCCCAAATTCGCTTTGTTCTTTAGTAAATATACATCAAAAAGTAAAATCAGTATTTCAAAATATAGAAGACTAATGTAAGCAATACAAATGTAAGAAAAATACAATATATATATTTTCGGAATATTAATGAAATTGACGTAAAAAATGCTAATTTGAACACTAATTTTTTCATAATTAAAAAAAAAGGATAAAAAATTTGGAAATTACATAGAAACATCACTATCTTTGTATCTATAATTTAAAAGGATATAAAAATGGTACTCAATGAAAGAATCGAAGCAAGCAAATTACTATCAGCAGTCAATATGTTAAGAGTAATTGCGCACCCTGTAAGATTGGCTATTGTAGATTTATTGACAGAAAATGAACAGATGACTGTACTTGAGTTGCAGGAAGCGTTAAATTTAGAACAAGCAATTGCTTCACAACAAATAACATTGTTAGAAGATAAGGGAGTTTTAATATCTAAAAAAGTTGGACGAAATAAATATGTTTCATTGCGTTTTCCTAAGATGATTAACATTATAAATTGTTTGGAAAATTGTTGTGATGAGTTATAAAAAAATTTATAATAATAGATAGAAACATAACTATCTTTATATTTTTAGAATCATTTTATTTTTTTATAACTTACCTCATTCAATCATTGTGCATCATTGAAAACATTAAAAAGAATTTTAAATAATAATTATGGAAATTATAGGTTACATTGCTTCTGTTTTTATAGGTATCACATTGGGTTTAATAGGTGGTGGAGGTAGTATTTTGACCGTACCTGTTTTGGTATATCTTTTTGGAGTAGATGAAGTAGTGGCAACCTCTTACTCACTTTTTATTGTGGGGCTTACAAGTGTTATTGGTTCTGTTTCCTATTTTAGAAATGGACTTGTAAATATAAAAACGGCTATTATTTTTGGTATTCCGTCTATCGTTGCTGTTTTTTTGACGCGTGCTTATATTGTGCCTGCTATTCCAAAAGAAGTATTTATGATAGGTGGTTTTATGTTTACAAAAAATATATTGATGATGTTGCTTTTTGCAATATTGATGATAGCCGCCTCCTACACAATGATTAAAAAAGATAAAAAGAAAAGTATTGATAAGGAAGAAGAACAACAATTTAACTATCCATTGATTCTTATTGAGGGTAGTATTATAGGTATATTGACAGGTTTGGTGGGTGCTGGCGGGGGCTTTCTAATTATTCCTGCTTTGGTTATTCTTTCCAAATTACCAATGAAAGAAGCAGTAGGCACTTCGTTGGTTATTATTGCAGCCAAATCTTTGATAGGTTTTTTTGGAGAAAATGAGGCTACTATTATCAATTGGAATTTATTAACGATTGTTTCTATTTTTGCTGTAATAGGGATATTGATAGGTACTATACTTTCAAAAAAAATAGATGGTTCAAAACTAAAGCCTGCATTTGGTTGGTTTATTTTGGTGATGGGCATTTATATTATTTTCAAACAAATAACAAAATTAAATACTTAAAAATAGAATATTAACTAAATAAAAACGCTCAAATCATAGAAAATGAAAATTATAAAAAATAACAAATTAACAATCTTAGGATTAATCATTGGTGCTATTGCAGGTTATTTGTACTATCACTTTATAGGATGCGCAAGTGGTTCTTGTGCTATTACTTCTCAACCAATCAATAGCACTTTGTATGGTGCTTTGATGGGTAGTTTATTTTTTAATATTTTTAAAAAAGAAGAAATACATTTTAAAAAAGTAAAATAATTTTAATATCCATTTTAATAATAACAATTATGTTCGAAATTCTGAAAAATCTTTTTGGTCAAGGTAATAAAGTAGACCTTGCAGCCATTATTAAAGAAGGTGCTTATTTGGTAGATGTACGTACTCCACAAGAGTTTGAATCGGGTAGTGTAAAAGGTGCTACCAACATTCCTTTGGATAAAATACAAAGCCAACTTTCAAAATTCAAAGACAAAAAAAATATCATCGTTTTTTGTAGAAGTGGTAGCCGTAGCGGTCAAGCAAAATCTATTTTAGAACAAAATGGCTACACTAATGTAACCAATGGTGGTACTTGGGACAATGTAAGCCAATTTATTAACAATTAAATCAAAATAAGATGGTGTTATACTTATAATGTTTTTGTTTTTTTGAGTGAAGCGAAAAATCTACCTTTTTGTTCGCAAAATGCTATTCAATGGTAAAAATGCTTCACTTCGTTCAACAGGACAAAACATTACATTTGTAGCACCACCACCCGTAATCGCCCAAAATTTCTTTATTTTTCTTTTTTGAGTTTCTAAGAATAATGGTATTTTTTAAGTTTTTCGATAGGATTTTGTGCAACTTCGCCTGTGATATAATTATTTTTTTCGATATTTTTGAAAAGAATATCTTGAAAATGATATGCAACGCCACCTACAAAATGCAAAGGAAATTTTTGACTTTCTTTAGGTAATAAAGGAAGATAAGTAGATAAAAAAGTAGAAAAAGCATTATCAATCAATTCAAAAATATAGTTATCTTCTCTATTTTGGTTCAAAAAAACCGCAAATTTGGCTAAAAAACGATTGGCATTTTTTTGTTTGTAAATAGCATCAATAATAAAATTTCGGTTTAAATCAGGATAAGTATCGAGTAATTTTTGATGAATATTTTTTGGTAATTTTTGGTGTAAAAAATCAATCAATAATTTTTTTCCTAAATAAGCACCACTTCCTTCGTCGCCCAAAATATAACCCAAATTCAATTCTTCACCATATAGTTTTTTTCCGTCAAAATAAGCAATATTAGAACCTGTCCCCAAAATACCAATAGTTCCTTTTTCATCACCACAAAAGACTTTTGCTACTGCCATCAAATCATTTTCGATAGCAACAAAAGCAGTTGGAAAATATCGGGAAAATATATTTTTCATCAATAATTGATTATTTTGAGTGGCACAACCTGCCCCATAAAAATATATTTTTTTTACATCTTTGAATTGATTTTGTATTTCATTTTTGATATGATTTTCAATATCAATTTCATTCATACCATTTGGATTAAGTCCAATTGATTCGTATTGTTGGTTTTGATAGAGCCAAGTGGTTTTTGTGCCACCGCTATCAGCAATTAAAATCGACATTTTATTCTCCTTCGGGTGAAAATTTATAGCCTACGCTTTTGACAGTATAAATGTATTTTTCACCAATTTTTTCTCTTATTTTTCTGATATGAACATCTACTGTACGTGGCAATACATAAATATCTACTCCCCAAATATTATGCAACAAATCATCACGACTAAAAACTTTGTTAGGATGTTGTGCCATAAAATACAACAATTCAAATTCTTTTTTAGGTAAAATAATTTGTTCTCCTTGCAATTCTACTGTATAACTTACTCTATTAATAACAAGTTTATCGATGATAATTTTATCTTCATTTTCATATTTTTTTTTACGTTCTCGTCTAAAAAGGGCGGCAATTCGGCTCACTAATGCACGTGGTTTAATAGGTTTGATGATGTAATCATCTGCACCCCCCTCAAAAGCGGCGATTTCAGAATATTCCTCAACTCTTGCAGTCAAAAAAATAATATAACTATTAGTAGTTTGTGGCAAAGTTCTTAACAATCTACACGTTTCTACGCCGTCCATTCTTGGCATCATAATATCTAACAATACCAAATCAGGGGCAAATTTTTTTGCAATTTCTACTGCATCTACACCATTATAAGCGTGTTGGACTTCATATCCTACTTTTTCGAGGTTATATTGTAATAATTCGACAATATCTGCTTCATCATCTACTAACAAAACCTTTATTATGTCTTTATTTTCCATTTTTATACCAAGATTTATATGATTTTATCATTTTTAATTCAAGCTATGCAAGCGTGGACGCTTGCAATAGTTATTATTTTGTGCAAGCGTGGACGCTTGCACAAAATTAATAGAAAAAAAAAAAATCAAAAAAGTAGTCAGACAAAAAATATTTTATCTGACTACTTTCACTATTTTTTTTTTTGATTTATTAGCATTAGAGTTGGCTACTGATTGTTCAGTAAGCAACTTATCAAGGTCTTCCGTCAATTGATTGGCTCTTTTTTTGGTTGATTTAGTAACCGCATCACTTTCACTTTTAGCGTCATTAAATAATAAATCGTCTTCTTTTGGCTTTTGCGAAAATCTTTCTCGCAATTGATCGCGAAGACGTGAGAGTTGATAGCTTAATCGACTGCGTACTTGTTTTCCTTCGCTTGGTGCTAATAGAAGTCCTGCACCTACTCCTAATGCAGCACCTGTTACAAGTCCCAATGCAAAACTGCCCAAACTTTTCATATTTTTAATTTTTTAGTTATTATTGGCAAAGTTACAACTATAATTTTTAATAAAAAATTTTTCTTTATAATTTTTTTATAATCTTTGCCCTTTTTGATTTTGAGCTTGCTTTAGTAATTATTTTTAAATTATTTTGCAAACAAAGATGTCTTTTTCTCTTATTATTTCTAAGGTCAATAGTTTTGAAAGAAAAATAATTTTTAATAATTTTATTGGATTTATTTTCATTACTTATTTTGATAATTTGCCCATTTTTTAAAATTGTATTTTCGGTAAATCGATTCAATTCAAGGATTTTATCGAGGCTTATATCATACATTTTAGCAATATTTTGGATATTTTTTTCTTTTTGTACGATATAAAAAACACCTTTATCACCTCTCAAACTTGGTTTTTCTTTGATAAGTAACACTTGCCCACAAAAAATATGATTGGGATTTGATAAATGATTTTTGTATCTTAACTCTTTAACAGGTTCATTGTATTTTCTACTGATAGCATACAAAGTTTCACCTTTTTGGACAGTATGAAAAATAGAAGGTATCTCTTCTTTTTCTATTTCTTGGTGTTCTTCTCCTTTTACTTCTGTTGAGTTATTGTTTTTATTTTCTATTTCTTGTTCTATCAGAGAAACATCATCTTTTTTTTTCTCTTGCTCATCAGCATTTTCATTTCTTACCTCTCCTTCTTCTTTGGTTTCCTCTTTTATTTCAGCATTTTTCTTTACTTGTGGTGTATTTTTTGGTAATTTATTCAACAAAAAAGTAACATTATCTTTTGTATATTCTTCTCTAATAACAACCTGATACAATTCATCATCAGGGAGATTTTTACAATTTTTCTTTATCCAATGATTATCAAGTTTGAAATTTTTTTTATCTTTTTCTGCAATACTTTCGCGTGTAAATTTTGAAACAGATTTATTAATTTCAAAATCTTTAGGAACAAATCTGAAATGTGTTGGTTTATTGGCAATAATTTTCTCTAAAAATAAAGAAAAACTCAAATATCTATACAAAAAATTAGCATAAGAATCCTTTTTTTCATTATCAAGATAAAAAAATGTTTTATGAGCATATTTATTATAATATTGACTATCTATTGTGGATAAATCATTTTTTAATTTACCAAGTGAAATTTCGAGAGATGCCATTGATAAGATAATATTATTAAAAAAAGCATTGTCTTTTTTGATAAAACTACACACTTTTTTTGTAGTCTTAATAATATTAAAACGCTCATCTATTTTTGATTTTAGAATTTTGGGGTTTCTTAATCCTAAATCTACATAAAAATTAGGTCTTGCCTGCCAAAATCCTGCAATGCTTGAATCTCTTGTACCTGCTAAATCTGGATTATAAAAAAATGCCATATATTTCATTTCTTTTGGCAATTTTTCTTTTTCTAATATTTCTTCTATCAAAGGCAGACTCATAATAATAAAGTCAATTTGTTTTTGACAATTTATGCAGTTATTAAATTTGTTTTCCAATTCCTCCGCATTGTTTTCAATATTTGTCCAATAAGAAGAAGGAAAAATTATTTTTTGTTTACCAAAATTAATGGTATCATAAATATTATTTTGAGAATAAGAATAAATGGGAAGTAGGAAGGCACTGAAAAAAATGCCACTAAAGAAAATAATGGTAGATAATTTCATAAGAAGAAGAAAAAATATTTTGCTGTCAATTTTGTTGGGACAAAATTACAAAATTTATTTTAATTATTGTTAATATTATCGATAAAACGATACTAATATTCGACAGGTGTTTTGATTTAAAATTTTGGCAAATGATTATTTGCAATATTGAAAAAAAAAATGTAACTTTGCACCTTAAAAAATTAAGTATAATTATTTATTTTTCACACTCGAAAATTGAATTTAGGAATGGATAAGAACGGACTTACGGGTATTTTATTGATGTTTTTGTTGTTAATGTTATATTTTCAACTATTCTCACCTACGCCCACCCCCACAGAAAAGGGTAAAGAAAAACAACAAAAACAAGTTTTACCACAAAGAAAAGATGACATCAATAAAGCACAAGCACAAATATTTGATGATAGCGCTAAAATTGCCAAATTATTTGGAGATTTCGCTCCTTTATTGAAAGGAAAAGAAGAGAAAATCGTCTTAGAAAATAAAGATATAAAAGTTACATTTCAAACAAAAGGTGGGAAAATTGTTGGTGCAGAACTCAAAAAATACAAAACATACAACCAAAAACCACTCATTTTGATTGATGAAAAAAATAATGCGTTTTCTTTACCCATCAAAACTACTGATAATAGAACAATTGATTTGTATCAAATGTATTATCAAACAAAAGTAGAAAAAAATAAAATTACTTTTAAAGCGGAGATTGCAGAAGGAAAATACATAGAGCAAATCTATGAATTGCCCGAAAAAGGATTTTTATTATCCTATCAAATCAAAAGCAAAGGCTTGGAAGATATATTCAAAACAAAAGAAAATGCAGAACTTTATTGGGCAAACGATTTGCCTAACACAGAATTGGATTTGGTACAAACACGTTATTATTCTACCATTAATTATTATACAAAAAAAGATGGTTATAATTTTCTTTCTTGGCCTAATGACGCACTCACAAGTACCGAACTCAAAGAAAAGGTAGAATGGGTGGCTTTGAAACAAAAGTTTTTTAGTTTGATTTTTATCGCTCCTAATAATAATATCAATAATGCAAGGTTAGCACATCTAACACCTGATAAAAATGATGCAATCAGTAAACATACAGAAGCAAACTTACAATTTTCTATCGCTGATTTTACCACTGATAAAGCAAAATTTAAGTTATATATTGGTCCAAATGATTATAAAATTTTATCTGCAACCAAAGTAAAAGGCTTAGAATACAATGTATATTTAGGTTGGAGTTTTATCAGTTATTTTACTGAATATTTGATTATTCCTTTATTTATGTTGTTAGAAATGTTTTTTACAAGTTATGGAGTAATTATTATTTTATTAGTTGTAGTTGTAAAAACAATTTTGTTGCCTTTGACTTATCGTTCTTATTTAGCGATGGCAAAAATGAAAATCATGAATGATATTTTGAAGCCTGAATTAGATGAATTCAAAATAAAAAATGATTTGACTGATAAAACCCTTACGATGGAACAAAATCAAAAGGTACAACAAGAACAATTAAGACTTTATCAAGAGTTGGGTTCGAGTCCTTTTGCAGCAATGAGTGGTTGTTTTCCTTTGTTATTACAGATGCCATTTTTATTTGCAATGTTTATGTTTTTTCCAAATGCGATAGAATTTAGACAGCAATCTTTTTTATGGGCAACTGATTTATCAACTTATGATTCGGTTATGACTTTGCCTTTCACTATTCCGGGCTATGGCTCTCACGTGAGTTTATTCACAATTTTGATGACCGTTTCTACTTTGGCAGTTACTTATTTTACAAGTCAAGGACAACAACAAATGCAAGGACCTATGAAATATATGGGTTATATTTTTCCGATTGTTTTTATGTTTGTTTTGAATACATATCCTGCAGGTTTAAGTTTTTATTATTTGGTACAAAACGTGGTCAGTATTGGACAACAACAATTTATAAAGGCTTATTTTGTAGATGAATCGAAAATTAGACAAAAATTTCAAGATTATAAAGCAGCCAGCAAAGCAGGAACACTGCCTAAAAAGAAAAAAAGCAAGTTTATGGAATTGATGGAAGAAGCACAAAGAAAAGCCAAAGAACAACAGGAAGCGAAAGCAAAAGGTAAAATTGATGTGAAGAAAAAATAAAAAACTTAAAACAAAAATTTTAAAATAAAAAATGGAAGCTATTGTAAACGAAAGTATCATTCATAAAATCAATGCGGCAAAAAAGGAATTTGTTACTGATGGTTACACTATGTCTGTTGGTGAAATAATAAGTATGTACAAAGAAGGTGAACTTATTATTAATCCTGACTTTCAACGTGCTTTTAGATGGTCTGTTGCTCATCAAACCAGATTGATAGAATCTATTTTGATAGGTGTACCGCTTCCTTCAATTTTTGTATATCAAAATGAAAAAGCACAATGGGAAGTGGTAGATGGCGTGCAAAGATTATCTACTATTTTACAATTTATTGGCGTTTTAAGAGATGAAGAAAATAAATTACTTCCCCAAACTATTTTAGAAAAAACTAAAACATTACCTGATTTAAATGAAATTACTTGGGAACATCTGCCGCCAGAAGTGCATTTAGATTTTAAAAGAGCAAGGTTAGAGGTAAAAATAATAAAATATTTATCAAATAAAAATGCAAAATTTGAGGTTTTTCAACGATTAAACTGGTCTGCTATTTTATCAGGGCAAGAATATAGAAATGCTTTGTTGGTGATGGCTGATAAGTTTTTTTATAATTGGTTGATCGATTTATCAAAACTAACATCGTTTCAATTCTGTATCGGTTTGACAGATAGATGGTTGGAGGAAAAATATGACCAAGAATTGGTTTTAAGATTATTTATTTTCGCATCTTACAAGTTTAATAAAGGAAAAATTGATGATTTTATCAATGAATGTATTTTTTATGATGAAGATTCTTTGGTTTCAAAAATAGAACAAAAAAAATTTATTCTTGAGGACGAGAAAATAAAATTTGAAAAGACATTTAGTATTTTGTATAAAGCAAAAGGAGAAAGTGTATTTCAAAAATCAGACGGCAGAGGAAATCAGTTTTTAGAATCATATTATGAAATTATTGCCATTGGATTATATAGCAATATAGAAAAATATGATATTGAAAATGATGCCGATGTAGATTTAGTTAAATATAAAATTGAAAATATTAATGATATAATGCAGTATAATCGTGGGACAGGTTCTGAAACCAGAGTCAAAAATACAATACCTATTGGAAAAAAATATTTTGAAAAATGAGTATTCAACCAAGAACTCCAACATTACTAAATGAAATGCTTGATGCTGATTATGCTTGGCGAAAACAAGAACTATCATTTTTTAAAAGCCTAATACCAAAAGAAAGTAGTACTGCTCAAAAAACTCTCATTCGTGCAGGCGTAGTTTTGTTGTATGCACATTGGGAAGGTTTTATAAAAGAAACAGCTAATACTTATTATAAATTTCTGACGTATCAAGAACATATTACTAATGAATATCAAAATAATATTATTGCTATCTTATTAAAATCTGGATTAAATGATATAGTTGATAATAAAAGAGACTCAAAAGAAATAAAATTGATTGAAAATATTTTGAATCAACTCAATAACAAGGTTAATTTTCCTAATATAGCACCCATAAAAACATCTAACCTAAACTATCATGTTTTTGAAGATGTTTGTGCATTGACGCATATTGAAATAAACCAATTAGAATTACCAGAACGTATTGTAGAAGACTTGTTAGAACAAAGAAATACTATTGCACATGGACATTTTTTGAAAGTTTCTTTTGAGGATTTCGAAAATATATATAAAAAAATTATTGATGTTTTGTATAAATTTAAAAATGAAGTATGAAATTCTGCTTCTTTAAAAAGATATTTAAAATAATAAAACATTCAAAATAAAAAATGAGTAATTGGTTATCTCGAACTCAACTGCTTATCGGAGAAGAAGCATTAGAAATTTTACGAAATAAACATATTTTAATTGTAGGAATGGGAGGTGTTGGCTCTTATGCAGCAGAGTATATATGCAGAGCAGGTATTAATAAAATGACCATTATTGATGGTGATACAATAGAAGAAACGAACAGAAACAGACAATTACCCGCTGTAATAAGTGCCGAAGGACAACCAAAAGTAGGTTATATGGCAGAAAGAATCAAAGATATTAATGCTGATATTGATTTAATTGTCTATCAAAACTATTTAGTAGAAGAAAAAATTATCGAAATTCTAGAAGCACAACATTATGACTATGTCATTGATGCAATAGATACAATTACGCCCAAAATTGCCTTAATTAAAAATTGTTTGCAAAAAAAAATAAAAATTGTTAGTGCAATGGGAGCAGGCGGAAAATTAGACCCAACACAAATAAAGATTGATGATATTTGGAAAACATATCACTGCACATTGGCACAACAAGTAAGAAAAACATTGAGAAAATGGAAAATAAAAGGAAAATTTAAAACCGTTTTTTCAACAGAAATTCCTGATAAAACAAATTTGGCTTATACTTCTGAAGAAGTAAGGCATAAAAAATCTTATTTAGGCACTATTTCTTATATGCCTTCATTATTTGGAGCATTTTGTGCGTCAGTCGTCATTAGAGATTTAATAAAAAAATAATTATGATTTCATTTTTTTTAAAACCTATTTTATTGCTGCCTTTGTTGGCAACTGCATTATTAGCAATTTTATTTTTACAATCAGGTTTAGACAAAGTTTTTGGTTGGAAAGGTAATTTAGAATGGTTAAAAGGGCATTTTAGCAAGACTTTTTTACGTGGACAAGTTACAATGATGTTAGGCGTTATTACTTTTACAGAAGTATTATCGGGAGCGTTGTGTGCATTGGGTATTTTTGAAATTTTATTTTTCAAAACTGCTATTTTATCACTTTTGGGTGCAGAACTAGCTGCATTAACTTTGGTAATGTTATTTTTTGGACAACGTATTGCCCAAGATTATGCAGGAGCAGCAGGTTTAGTACCTTATTTTATTTTGACTTTATTTTCTATTATTATTTTTTCGGTTTTAACGAATTTTTCTATAACAACAGATTGGCTTACTAATTTTTCTTTTTGGAATATTCTTAAATAATAATGACTCGATTTTTTATCATTGGTTTATTTTTTTTGTTTTTTTTATTGGCTTGTGAGCCAACAAAAATGAATCCTAAAGATAAGCCTTACAGTGGTGCTATTCTAAAAGCCTTTGATGTTTTTACTATTTTAAGTGATTCAGCGAAAAAAAAAGTAACGCTCAAAACCCGCTTGCAATTAGAATTTATTGATGGTAATCAAGAATTTCCAAAAGGAGTAGAAGTTACTTATTATAACGAAAAAAAAGAACCTTATACAAAATTAACTTCTAATTATGCTCAATATTTTAGAGGTGAAAATAAATATGTTGCTACAGGAAATGTAATTGTGTATAATCTACAAAAAAAAGAAGAATTAAGGACGGAAGAACTTATTTGGACTCCTAATAATCAAAAAATTTATACACAAAAGTTCGTAACCATTCAAACACCAACAGAATTATTAACAGGCAATGGACTGACTGCTCGAGAGGATTTTAAAGAATATGTGATTACCAATCCTACAGGAAAATTTGATATTAACAGCCAAAAAAAGTAGTTTTTTAATCTTCTACTCGTTCTAAGAAAATATTTTTATTTTGATAAGAATAAGTAAAATGTGTTTTTTTAGGATTAAATTGTAAATGATATTGTTGTTTTTGGTTATTTTGAGCAATAATTTCTCCTTTTTCTCTATCATAAAAAATGACTTCTAATTCTTGTAATGTATTATTGAAAGTAACTTCATACAAAATTTTGAGTTGAGTTGGTGAATGTAAAAGTTGCCATTTTTCATTATTATTGACAAAATTCCCAGAAAATCCAGAATAATTTTGTGAAATAAGTTGTATTTTTCCTGACTTATTATCTATTTGATAAACAAAATCAGCGTTCTCAATCAAATCAGGGACATTATCAATAGAAATTTTTTCATATTTTTTGATAGTTTGTTGTGTTGTAATTTTTCCATTTCTACCTATCAAACTTTCGCTTTCTGTTTGCACATCTACATATCCTGCTTTTGCAGCAATTTGCAGTGCATCAATCATATTATTATCAAAATCAAATGTTACAATATAACTATAATCATAACTTCCTTCCATCAAAACCGGTGAAAGATGAAAAATAATGGTTCTAAAATGAGAAGAATAAGGGAGAATAACACCATAACCTGCATTCAAAGCAGCATATTGTTTTTTTTCTACATTAATATATTTTGCTTCTAAGGCATCTATCGTCATTTGTTTAGACTCTTCTCTCCAAAAATCCTGAAAGGTAGGAATTCCCTTTTTATTGGCTTTTTCAAATATCCTTTCAACTACATATTGAGATGAAATTGTATCTTTCCAAAGTGTATAAGAAGAAGCACGATAAGGTAAATTTACAATTGAGAAATGCTCAAAAAAATTATTTTGTGCAGATAAAAAAGAAGGAAATATAAAAAAATAAAACAACCAATTTTTGAGATAAAATGATGTTTTCATATTGAATAAATAGTTTTTGATAATGTCTTTTGTTAATATATTAAACGTTTTTTGTAAAAAAAAGTTCTTTTTTTAGACATAATTCTCATAAAATCTATAATAAAATAAAAAAACTACTTTTAAAGAAAACAGACTTTAGAATACATCTTTAAAATATTTTTGTATTCTGACTAAAAAACAGTGTAAAAATTACCTTTTTTCACTTCTTCTAATCGATTGGGTGCTATTTCAAACAGAAAAGGAACAGTTTTTTTTCCCTCAAATGAATTTTGTCTAATTTCAAAATGTAAATGAGGTGCAGTCGACCAGCCTGTATTACCTGAATAACCAATCAACTGACTTTTTTCTACTTTATCACCTACTTTTACTGCTACTCCATTTTTTTTAAGATGAAAATAAATACCTGTAGTTGCATCATCATGTAAGATTCGAATAAAATTACCTTGATTGGCAAATTCTTTTGTTTTTCCTCCTGAATCTGAATCGTCTTTTGTTTCAATAACAATTCCCTCTCTTGCCGCCATTATTTTTGTACCAATAGGAATATCAAAATCAATGGCATATTCTTTCTGATGGGAAAAATCACCAAAGAAACCCTGCATTACTCTTACTTTTTTTCCCTTTTCAAAAGGCAAACTATATCGGTATTTAGCTTGATGTTTTTTATTACAATCTCCATTGATAGTTTTAAAAGTGTAACGATAACTGCTTTTACCATTCGTATTTTTAGGACTAAGTGTGATAACTTTTTCACGAGATTGATTAGGTTTTAATACTACTTTGAAAGGGATTTGTTTATTAGCACTCAAATTTGATAATTCAGGAAATTCAATCAAAACCGAAACTATATAAGGAAATGGATTATTAATGTTAAAATAATAATTTTTACCATCTTTTATTGATGTAATAGTAATTTTTTGTTCTTGTGCATTCAAAAAAACGCTCAAAAACAACACAAAAATAAGAATATAATATTTTCTAATCATTACTGTAAATAAAAAAGTGAAAAATTGATTTGTGAGTATCTTTAATATGAGTAAAATCAGACTAATATACAATTTCTAAAAATAGTAGTTTATATGGACTTTCAACTCTACAAAAGTTTAAAACTTTTGGAGAGTTTGACAAATTGTACACCAGTTTGGAATAAATAAAAAATCAATCTAAATAAACGCCTTCATCTTCTTTTTCATTTAAAATCACCGTAATATTATCTTGTAAAGTAGTTGATAAAACATATCCTACATAATCTGCAGCAATCGGAAAAGAATGATGATGACGATTAACTAAAACAGCAGTTTGAAGTTTGATAATCGGTATTTTTAGAAAAGGTCTCAAACTATAGGTGAGTGTCCTTCCTGTATTTAATACATCATCTACCAAAATTACAATTTTATTTGTCAAAGTTTGAATATCAACATCAAGCATAACTTCACTTTGTACCAATTGAAATTTATCTAAGGTAATTTTTACTAATTGAGTTTTGAGTGGACTAATATTTTTCAGTTCGTTTTCTAATCTTTTTGCTAAAATATATCCTCCACTTTCTATACCTGCCAATACTACTTCTTGCGTATCCCAATTTTTTTCATAAATTTGATAAGCTATTCTTCGTATTTTTTGGGCAATTTGTAGTTGATTTAATAAAATAATCGCCATAATTATTATAAAAAAATAAGATTGAAAAAATATTTTAAGTCAGAAAAATCAAATAAGACATTTTTTGATAGCCATTTTTATTTTGTAAAATTGTTACTATTGTATTCGCGATAGGGATAGAAGCAGACTTGCAGAGCCAAAAGAGAGAAAAACGAGGCTTTGCGAGTTTTTCTCTCTTTTGGCTCTGTGCTTTGCACGATAGCCCGTAATCGCCCAAAATTAATTTACTTTACAATTTTTTATTTCATTTCTATTTTTAAGCAAAAAAGAGAACTATTTTTTATGAATAATTCTCTTTTTATTTTAATTGTAGTTGCTGTTTTACCAACGGATATACAAAGCACCACCTTCCATAACCATTGCGAGCAACAACCAAGCAATAAAAATCATAGGTAACACGATGCACATTCCTAAAAATTTAACTTCATGTTTTAAGTGCATAAATTCTGCTACAATATAAAATGCTTTTGCAATTGTTAAAATGATATAAACCCCAACTTTAATAAGATGTGGCATCACATAAGAAGGAATTGCCAAGGCAATAATAAATTCTAAAGCAGTAATCCCTAATAATACGTAAAAAGTACGCCAAATTCCTGCGGTATTTGGTTTTGCTATTTTACCTTCTGTGTGTGAATGTGTATGAACATCAGCCATATTTTTTGATTATTTAACCCTCTACCCCAAAGAGGATTTATTTAAAATAATGATATTTTTTACTTTAATTGATATTTTTTTGAGGAATAAAATACCAAAAACAATAATTTTATTAGATAAGATAAAATGCAGTAAATACAAATACCCACACCAAATCTACAAAGTGCCAATACAAACCAACCTTTTCAATCATTTCATAACGCCCAGCCCCTTCATCTATCACGCGATTAGGATTTTCATAAACACCAAAAGCAGTATTATAAAAAACCAATACATTTAACATTACACCACTGAATACGTGGAAACCATGAAAGCCTGTAATAAAGAAAAATAAATTAGCAAATGGGACGGGTCCATATTGATTCTGAATCAAGTTTGCACCATAAATAATATTACCATACACATCAGTAGCACCACCTTTATCAGTACCATGAATAAAGTGTGTCCATTCCCACGCTTGGCATCCTAAGAATGTAAATCCACCCAAAATAGTCCAAAGCATCCATTTTTCAACATCTTTTCTATCGTTACGATGTCCTGCTTCTACGGCTAATACCATAGTTACTGAACTCATAATCAAAATAAAAGTCATGATACCTACAAATACGAGTGGTAATGAAATACCATGTAAAAAAGGCATTGCTTCAAAAACTTTTTCAGGTACAGGCCAATAATCCAAAGAGAATTTGAAGTTTTCAGTTGTGCCGTGATATGCACTATGACTATAGCGAATCATTGCATAGGTAATCAATAAGGCAGAGAAAGAGAAAGCATCTGAAAGTAAGAAAAACCACATCATTAGTTTTCCCCAACTTGCTTTTAATGGGAGATTGCCACCATTCCAATCAAGTGTACTTTCGTTTTCGTGAGTTTTAGCTAAGTGAGCCATAAAATTAAATGATAGTTATTTTTTAGTTATTTTTAAAAGCTTTCTACAACAGAAAATATTAATAATTTAGGCAGCAGAAAGCTATTTTTAATCTACCTAAAAATTTGATTATTCTTTTTTAAATTAATGATTTAACAATAAAAATATAAATAAATATATCCATAACATATCTAAAAAGTGCCAATAAGTAGCACACATTTCTATTGTATTTGTATTTTGAGCATCAATTTTATTTTTAAAAGCCAGTCTCAATGTTATTAACAAAAAGACTAAACCTGAAATAATGTGTAAACCATGCACGCCACTAAAAACATAAATGAATGAACCTGTAGGAGCAGATTTACTTCCCGCAAAAAACACACCTGCTTGCACCAATTCTACCCAAGCATACCATTGACCTACCAAGAAAACCGTTCCCAAAATAGTTGTAATCAACATAAACGTTTTAATTTGTTGAATATTACTATTTTTAGCAGCTTTGTAAGCAAGGTGCATTGTTACGCTACTAATGACAATAACTACGGAGGTAATCCAAAACATAATAGGTATATCATATACCAAAGGTTGTCCCTCTGTAAACTTAACAATGTAAGCACTTGTCAAAGCTGCAAACATCATACATACACTCACAATAAATAACCACAACGCAAATTTTCGGGGGTGCATAGATAATGCTACACCTTTATTCTGTTGTGTAATTGTATTATTTGAGGGTCGATTTAATTTATCTATTTTCATAGTGCAAAAATAAAACTTTTTTTTTATATTTTATCGATTAAATAAATAATTTGTATCAAAGGTAAATATAAAAATGATGCAAACATAATTTTAAGTGCAGTTTTTTTATTTCTATCTTTTAATAATTGTAATGTTGGTAACAAAAAGAGAAAACCACAAATCATTGTCAAACATCCTGATAATTGTCCCGTAATACCTAAATAAGTGGGCAACCAACACAAGGGCAACAATAATAATGCACCTATCATAATTTGTAGAGCAGAACTAAAATTTTGCCCTCCTTTTGAAGGTAATAATCTAATGCCTGCTTTTTTATAATCATCTGCCATTACCCAAGCAATCGCCCAAAAATGTGGAAATTGCCAAATAAATTGTAATGCAAAAATTGCTAATGCTTTTTCATCTAATTTACTCGTTGCAGCCATCCAACCTAACATAGGAGGCAACGCACCCGGTACTGCACCTACCCAAACGGCAATAGGACCTACTAACTTTAAAGGTGTATAAACAAAACCATACAACAACATTGACATTAGAGCCAACAAAGTTGTTTCTAAATTAGTGAAGATTGCTAATAAAAGTAATCCTGTAACTCCTGTAATAATACAATATTTGATACATTCTTCAACGGTTACTTGAGAAGTAGGTAAAGGTCTATTTTTGGTTCTATCCATCAATTTATCTATATCTTTTTCAAATATTTGATTGATGATAATTGCCGAACCAGAAATCAAAAAACCACCAATGCAAACTGCCCAGAATGAAAGCCAACTCGAATCTTTACTCATTCCTAATGCAAAACCAAATCCCGCAGAAAAAGCAACTAAAAAAGATAGCCTAAATTTTAATAATTGAAATAGTATTTTTACTTTTGATAAAAATTGTGTTTGAATATTTGTATTCAATTCTGTTGTTACCATTTTTTAAACTAATTGATAATTTTTTTCTTTTAATGTATTGGATTTAAAAAATCTAGTTGGATTTAAAATAATCAACAATACAAAATGAAATCCTATAATCATTACTGATAGTAATAAGTGCAAAGGTTGCAAAATGGCAGGCATACCTAAATAAGCCAGACCAACACCTGTCATAAACTCTACTATCACAATACCTAATAATATTTTTGATAAATTAACCCATTTTCCTAATTGCAAAGATAGTTTATTTGTCTGAAAAACCAATAAAATATGAAAAAATAAAATTATCCACGAAAAAGACCTATGTATATAAAAAGTTAAACCTACATTCTCTACCCAAGTTCCTCTTGCATTTTCTCCAATTTTTTTGGCTACTATATCAATTGCTTGTCTCACTTGTGTACCTAACATAATTTGAATAAAAACCAAAACAATAGAAATAATTAAAACAATATTTAGTGCCTTGATGTTTTTATTGAATTGATTTGCATTTATTTTCACATCAAAACTACGTGCAACAGCCCACATCAATAAAAAAACTTGCAAAATTGCCAAACTCATGTGAAAACTTATTAATCCTGGTAACAAATTAGTAGAAACCACAATCGAGCCTATCCAGCCTTGAAACAAAACTAAGATAATAGATGTAAAACTTAAATAAACCACTAACTTATCTTTTTTCCAATATTTGAATGAAAAAATAAAAGTTAGAATAATTAAAAAACCTATTAAAACTCCTATTAATCTATTAATATACTCTATCCATGTTTTTGTTGCATTAAAATCTGCCTCAAAATATGTATTTTTATCTCCTTTTATCGCATTACTTAATTCTATCCAACCTAAAAAATCTAAATATTTTGCTAATTTTTCATTTTTTTCTTTTCTTTTATTAGCATAAATATCTTTATAATCTTTAGGCAATTCTTTTTCATTTATAGGTGGAATCCATTGTCCAAAACATTTAGGCCAATCAGGACACCCCATTCCTGAACCTGTACTTCTTACCAATCCGCCTACCCAAATCAATAAATAAACTGCTATGACAGTTGTAATACCTATTTTTTGAAAAGAGTTCATTTTTTATTGATTGAATAAATTTCTATATTTGTAATATTTAAAAAATAGTTTACCAAAACCAAAAAAGCATTTGGTAAACTATTTTATCTAATTTTTAGTGACTTTTTTGGTCACTTTTCTTACCTTCTTGCTTTGCAATCAATTCATTCTCATGCTCAAAATTTGAGTTAGGAGTTTGAGAAAAAGGAACATCTTGCGGAATAAAGTCTGTAAAGCCATCTTTATCTGCATCAGGTTTGCTGTAATCATAAGGCCATCTATGCACTGTTGGAATAGCGCCTGGCCAGTTACCATGTCCAGGTACTCTTGGTGTTGTCCATTCTAAAGTATTTGAACCCCAAGGATTTAAAGGTGCTAAACGCCCTCTAAATATACTATACACAAAGTTAAAAGCAAACAACGCTTGTGCTGAAAAGGTTAAAATTGCAGCAGCACTAATAAACATATTCAAGTCTGTATAAGATTTTGAGAAATCAAATGTACTAAATGAATAATAACGACGAGGGAAACCTGCAATACCAATATAGTGCATTGGGAAAAATACCAAATATACGCCTATAAATGTTATCCAAAAATGAACGTAACCTAATTTTTCATCCATCATTCTTCCAAACATTTTAGGGAACCAATGATAAACACCCGCTACCATTCCAAAGAAAGAGGCAGAACCCATTACTAAGTGAAAGTGTGCTACTACAAAATAAGTATCATGCAATTGAATATCTAAAGCATTATTACCTAAAACAATACCTGTTACACCACCCGATATAAACAATGATACAAGACCTATTGAGAATAACATCGCAGGGGTAAAAATAATATTACCTTTCCACAAGGTTGTGATATAATTAAAGGCTTTTACTGCTGAAGGAACTGCGATAATCAAAGTTAATAACATAAATATTGTTCCCAAAAAAGGATTCATACCTGTTACAAACATGTGATGCGCCCATACAATAAAAGACAACACACCAATACCAATCATTGAACCCACCATTGCTCTATAACCAAAAATAGGCTTACGTGCATTAGTCGCAATAATTTCTGATGTAATTCCTAAAGCAGGCAATAATACGATATATACTTCAGGATGTCCTAAGAACCAGAATAAATGTTGGAACAAAATAGCACTTCCTCCTTGGTGATGTAATGCTTTTCCACCAATATAAATATCTGATAAAAAGAAACTTGTTCCCATGCTTCTATCAAAAATCAATAACAAAGCAGCAGCAAATAATACAGGGAATGATAACAAACCAATAATAGCTGTTAAGAAGAACGCCCAAATTGTCAAAGGTAATCTTGAAAAAGACAAACCTTTTGTACGCATATTAATAACTGTGGTGATATAATTAATACCTCCTAACAAAGAAGATACAATAAATAACGCCATGCTAATCAACCAATAAGTCATACCTGCTCCTGAGCCTGGTACCGCTTCAGGCAATGCACTCAGGGGCGGATAAATTACCCAACCACCACTCGCTGGTCCTGTTTCTAAAAACAACGATGTAAACATTACAACACTTGCTAAGAAGAAAAACCAGAAAGAAAGCATATTCATAAAACCAGATGCCATATCTCTGGCTCCTACTTGTAACGGAATTAAAAAGTTACTGAAAGTACCACTTAATCCTGCTGTTAATACAAAGAACACCATAATTGTTCCGTGCATAGTTACCAAGGCTAAATATTTCTCTTGTTCTAATTTGCCAGTTTCATTTATCCAAGTACCTAAGATTGGTCTTAACCATTCCAAAGTCATCTCAGGAAAACCTAACTGCAAGCGAAAAATAATAGACATTGCTCCACCCATAAATGCCCATATTAATCCTAAAATTAAGAATTGCTTGGCAATAGTCTTATGGTCTTCAGTGAATATATATTTTTTAATAAATCCATCTTCGTGATGCTCATGCTCGTCATGATGATGGTCGTGTGCATGTACATCTACTACTGCACCATTTCCATGATTATGTAATTCCATATTGATTAATATTGTTTAAATATCTTTTTTAGTTTTAATCTCCTCATTTGATGCTACACTTTTCTTACGTAAAGATTTCATACCCTTTCCTTTGAACTCAGGCTTATCTTCCAAGAATGGTTTTTGCTCTGTCAACCATTTTTTGTAATCATCTTCGTCATCAACTACAATCAAAAAACGCATCGCAAAATGCCCTTTTCCACATACTTCAGTACAAGCCAATTCATAATTAAAATTAGGGTTACCTAATTGAGAACGCATATCAGCAGTTGTTTTAGTAGGTGTAAACATAAATTGTGTAGGCATACCCGGTACAGCATCCATTTTAACTCTAAAATGTGGCATAAACACACTATGCAATACATCTCTTGCTCTAATTTTTAGAAGTACAGGTTTATTAACAGGAATATGTATTTCTCTTGGGATAAAATCATCTTCAGCATTTTTATCTTCAAAGTCAATTCCAAATTCATTACCTGTTGCGTCATTTGTCAGACGAAAATCATATTTACCCAATTTACCGTCCTTACCTGGATAACGAACTTGCCAAGCAAATTGTTTACCCATCACTTCTACAACTTGAACATTTTTAGGAGGCTCTTGCATCATAGCACGATTCCAAATCAATGCACCATACAATACTAAAACAGTCATAATTACAGCAGGAACTGCTGTCCATATTAGTTCTAATTTATGGTCATCAGCAAAAAACACAACTTTTCTACCTTCTTTGTATTGATATTTGAATGCAAACCAAAAAAGACCTGCATTTGTAATCAAAAACATTAAGGTGATAACTGTAAGCGTAATCCAAAACAAAGAATCGGTTTCTTTGCCATGAACCGAAGATGCTTCAGGAAGGAAATTCTTTGCTGCAATAGGATAATGATATACCGCTGCAAAAAAACCTGCCAATGGCACCAACAACATCAATGCACCATTAATTCTATTACTCAAACCACCTCTTTCATCAGTATTGCGTAATATTGTAACTAAAGACTGCACCCGAAATAAGAGTAAGAATACTCCTAAAATTAAAAGTCCTATTAATCCAAATATAACAGTAACCATATTGTTAGAAATTTTTTTTTAATATAATATATAAAGAAATTGTGTATTTTTTTTGTTTAAAAATAATATACAATTTTTTTTTAGTACATATAAAAAAAATATGTACTAAAATTTTTAGTTAATTAAACTGACTAAATGCTTGACTTTCTTTGATAAAAGGGTGATTTTTAGCAATCATAGGTGCTTTTGTTAGATTATGTGCAACTGTATAAATAAATAAACTTGCAAATATCAAAATACAACCAATCTCTACAAAACCAAAGCCACTATTATCACCAATTGTTCCAGGCATTATTATCAGATAAAAATCAAGATAATGCCCTACTAAGATTGCTCCTGCTACTACTTTTAAAATAACAGTAGTACGTTTTGCCTCTTTTGCCATTAACACTAACAAAGGAAAAGCAAAGTTGATGAAGAAATTAAAGTAGAATAAGAATCTATAATAACCATCCCACAAATTTAATCTTGCATTAAAATAAGTAGTTTCTTCAGGAATGTGCGCATAATATATCAATAAAAATTGACAAAAAGTAACATAAGCCCAAAATACGCTAAATGCAAACATAAATTTACCTAAATCGTGCAAATGATGTTTTGTTACCGATTTAAGATAGCCTTGCTCTTTTAATAAAATTACTGTCAAAGTAATTGTTGCTAAACCTGATACAAACCAACTCGCAAAATTTTGCCAGCCAAACATTGTACTAAACCAATGCACATCAATAGACATTAACCAATCCCAAGCAATTACAGACTCACTTACAGCAAATACCACCAAAAAGATAGCAGAAGTATAAACAGCCTTGTTATAAATTGTAGGATTTTTGAGATAATCTTTAAAATCTGTAATTTGTTCTTCTTGTAAAGAAAAACTACGTAATCTTCTAAATAAGAAATACCACAAACTGAAGAAAATAGCCATACGTGCTATGAAAAACGGGACGTTTAAAAAACCCGATTTTCCTGCAATAATTGCATCATAGTTTTTTGAATTAAGGTCTGTAATACCTGCATGCGTCCAGTGAAATAAAGTAAAATCATCTCCTAATGCTATTTGTAATAAAAATAAAGAGAGAATTGCTCCCATACTAATTGGTAAAAATTCACCAAAAGTTTCAGGAACTCTTTTAATAATCACTGACCAACCTGCGTGTGCTACATAGTTAAAGGACAAAAAGAAAACACCAATTAAAGCAATACCATTAAAGAAAGTTGCATTGAGCCAAAGATTTGCAATTACTCTTTTGAACCAATGATAGTGGTGATGCCCATGTTCAGCAGAATGCTTTGCAGCATCTTTACCATGTTCTGCCGCATGATGTGCTTCGCCAATACCTAAACTTAATAAAATGATACCTAAAATTAACATCACCACGCCAATTCCCAAAGTCATCATGAGACGGCTTTTTAATTTGGCGGTAAATTCATACTGCATTTTTTCATCAGCTAAAGAGATAGTTTTATGCGCTCCCATCGTTAAAAAAATTATAAGATTTTGAGTTTAAAATTTACTTTTTAGCTGTTTCAGTTTTATTGTCAGATTTAGCATCTTTTGATTGTGCTTTATCGTCTTTCTTGTCAGCCTTATCGTCTTTTTTATCAGACTTTTCACTTTTTTCTTTACCAAGATTTTTAGGATCTTGCCCTTGTAATGTATGTACATAGTAAACAACTTTCCAACGTTCATCAGGATTAAGTTGTGAAGCATGTGACCACATACGCCCTTTTCCATGTGTAATCACATGAAAAATATGTCCACTATTAAGATTTTTTAAAGCACCTGAAGCACCAATATTAGCAACCCCTTTGTATAAACCAGCTACTTTTCCTTTTCCGCCGCCATCTTCTCCATGACAAGGTGTACAATAACGAAGATATAAGGTTTTACCATCTTCCAACACTTTATCATCTGCTTCAAAAGGAGGATTTAATGCCTTTTCTGCTTCTAATAGCCCTGCATCACCTTTTGCAATAGTATAATACATTAAATCACCTTGGTAAGTTGATTCACCTGTAACAATATTAGAAAAACGACGTGGAATCGTATTCTGTGCAGGCAGACGCATATTCATTCCATACGGATTAATTTTATTTTTTTCCGTTTGAGAATAAGGTTCATATCCCTTTGAAAGATACATTTGCGGCGCAAATTCTGTACCAGGGTCGTTAGGACTGCGATGACAAGAAGTAGTCAATAAAAAACCACCCACTAAAAGTGCCAACGCTGAAATTTTATATAATATTTTCATATTTTTATACTTCTTTGGTTTTAGGTTGTTCTGAAACTCCATTGTCTAACAACATTTTTTCTATTTCTTCTTTGGTAAATTTTGAGTTTTTACCTAAGTCAATAGCCATTACATATTTATCATCAGTACTACGTGGGTCAAACATCAATGCTTTTTTACCTGGTCCTAATCCATTTGAAATTAAAAAAGTAGCAACCATTCCTAAAGAAGCACATAATACTGTTAATTCGAAAGTAACAGGTACAAAATCAGGTACAGCAATATGGTCTTTTCCACCAATAATCATAGGCCAAGCGAAACCTAACATATAACTTTGCATTGTGATAGCCAATGTAGTTCCTGTAATGCCGAATAAAAAGGCTGCTCTTGCCAAACGAGTTCGTTTAAATCCTAAATGCACATCTAAATCGTGTACAGGATAAGGTGTATAAACATCATGTATTTTTAAACCTTTGGCTCTTAATGTATCGATAGCTGAAATAAGTTTACCTTCATTATCAAATACCCCCACCAAAAATTCTTGTTTTTCTTTTTTTCCCATTTTTTTATAATGTTTTTGAAAATAGTTAAATAATTTTAGTGAGCAGATTCTTTAGACTGTTTTTCTTCTTCTGCATAATATGTAGAAGCGTCTTCATCTGAAGAAGCCAATATTGTTTTTACTTCTGCCATATTAATTACAGGCAAAAACTTAGCAAACAAAAAGAAGCAAGTAAAGAAAAACCCAAATGAAAATAAATAGTCACCAATATCTACGTAAGTAGGCCAAAACATTACCCAACTTGAAGGAAGATAATCCCTGTGTAATGATGTAACAATAATTACAAAACGTTCAAACCACATTCCAATATTTACAACAATAGACAAAGCAAATGTAGCATAAATATTTCTTCTCATAGCTTTAAACCAAAAGAACTGTGGTGAAATTACGTTACAACTCATCATTGCCCAATATGCCCACCAATAAGGACCAAACATACGATTAATAAAAGCATATTGTTCATAAGGAACACCTGAATACCAAGCAATAAAAAATTCAGTAATATAAGCAATCCCTACAATCGAACCTGTAACTAAAATAATTTTATTCATTGACTCAATGTGTGTCAATGTAATATAAGGCTCTAATTTGAAAACATATCTTGTTATCAACATTAAAGTCAATACCATTGCAAAGCCTGAAAAAATTGCACCCGCAACAAAATAAGGAGGAAAAATGGTCGTGTGCCAACCCGGAATTACTGATGTAGCAAAGTCAAAACTTACAATTGTATGTACTGAAAGTACTAAAGGTGTAGAAAGACCAGCCAAAACCAAAGCAACCATTTCATATCTTGCCCAAGTTTTTGTAGAACCATCCCAACCAAAACTTAAAATACCATACACAAATTTTGAAATTGGATTAGTAGCACGCTCTCTGATAGTAGCCAAATCAGGAATCAATCCTACATACCAAAAAACAGCGGAAACAGTTAAATAAGTACTGATAGCGAATACATCCCAAACCAAAGGAGAGTTAAAATTAACCCATAAAGACCCGTAAGTATTAGGTAGAGGCAATGCCCAATGTGCCAACCAAGGTCTTCCCATGTGCATCAAAATAAATGAACCCGCACAAAGTACGGCGAAAATTGTCATCGCTTCTGCTGAACGATTGATAGAAGCACGCCATTTTTGACGAAACAACAATAAAACAGCTGAAATCAAAGTTCCTGCATGCCCAATACCTACCCACCATACGAAATTAGTAATATCCCAAGCCCAGCCCACTGTTTTATTCAGTCCCCATTCTCCGATACCAAAAAACCATGTACGATATAAAGTATAACTCCCATAAGCAAGCACAATCAATGAAATCCCTAACGCTGCTAACCAACGAACATTGGGTGCAGCCTCTACTTGACGACAAATATCATTTGTAACGTCGTGCATAGTAGTCTTGCGGTTTTTGTCGTGAATCTGTCTTAGTACAAGAGGTTCACGAACAGGTGAAGTCATTTGCATATATTTTTATTCTTTTTTTTTATTCAAAATTGATGATAGTAATTTAATTTTTTCAAATTAAATTACTACAAATTTATATCTTAATGTCCACCTTCGTGTCCACCATGACCTTTGTCCGCTTTTAATTTTTTATCATTATTACGGATTTTTGTCAAGTATGATACTTGTGGTTTTACGTTAATTTCTTCTAAAACGTGATAAGCACGTGGTTCTTTCATTGAGTAAACAGTTTCGTCTGCATGTCCATGCTCTCCTTTTTTCACTTCTTTTGCAATGCCTAATGCTTTAGAAATTTTACTTTCCATATCATTCATATCACCAAAAGTAATTGCATCAGTAGGACAAACTTGTTGACAAGCCGTTTTGATTTCTCCATCTTTTACTTGGCGTTTATCTTTTTTCGCTTGTAACTTTCCTGCTTGAATGCGTTGTACACACAAACTACATTTTTCCATTACTCCACGAGAACGCACTGTAACATCTGGATTAATTACCATTTTACCTAAATCAGATGTTTGAACATAATTTACATCTGTAAATCTGTCATCTTCTGCATAATGAAACCAATTAAATCGGCGTACTTTGTAAGGGCAGTTATTAGCACAATAACGTGTACCAATACAACGATTATAAGCCATTTGATTCAAACCTTCCGAACTATGTGTGGTTGCTAATACAGGACAAACTGTTTCGCAAGGTGCATTATTACAATGCTGACACATCATAGGCATAAATGTAACCTCTGGATTAACCGCTTCTTTTTCTAAATCGCTAAAACTTGTTGCTCCTTCAGGACTGCTATAATAACGGTCAATTCTAATCCAATGCATTTCACGACGCATTAAAACTTCTTTTTTACCTACAACAGGTACGTTATTTTCTATTTGACAAGCTACAGTACAAGCACTACAGCCTGTACAAGAGTTCAAGTCAATTACCAAACCCCAAGAATGATTATGATATTGATATCCTTTCCATAAAGTTACATCATAAGGTTTGTAAGATTTTCCATCTGCTGAACTTATATGTGGATAAATGCGTCCTGCATTTGGTTTTGCTTTATAATCAGGTAAACTTGCCTCCTGAATAATACTACGCCCCATAATTGTATTATGTGTTTGCGTTTGTGCTACTTCATCAGTTTTATCTGTTTTTGAAATATTTCCTGATTCATACGCTTTTGCTGCCAAAGGAAATACATTTGCTCCTACATTTGTACCTACTTTACCGCTTATTTTTCTACCATAACCTACTGCTACCGCAACTGTATTATCTGCTTGTCCAGGTTGTAATAAAACAGGAACTTCAAAACTTGTTTTTCCTGCTGTTACCTTTATTACATTACCATTTGACAAACCTTTTTCTTTGGCTGTTTTTGGTGACATTGATGCATAATTCGCCCAACACGCTTTTGTAATAGGATCTGGCATTTCTTGTAACCAAGGATTGTTAGCATAAGCACCATTCCCCAAAGATACTTTTTGATAAGTAATTACTTCCAAACCGCCGTCTTTGTATTCATTTACTTTTACAATCGCACTCTCTGCATCTCCTTCAAACTTACCTGCTTTTTTTACAGGTTTGTCTTCTTTTTTTGCTTCTTTGTCATCTTTCTTAACTTCATCATTCTCTACTATTGCTGCTGCACCCGAAGTAACCAAAACTCCATCATGTAGAATACCTGTAAAGAAATTATCAAAACCTTTGTATTTTGTTTGTTTTTTGAATAAATCTTTACTCAAAAATGTACGCAAATAATCATAATAAGGTTTGTCATTGCCTGACCATATTAAAAGACTTTCTTGTGCTTGACGAGTGCTAAAAATAGGAGTAATTGTAGGTTGCGTCAAACTATAATATCCTTTTCTTGGCTCTGCATCACCCCAAGATTCTAAATAATGATTATCAGAGCAGACAAAATCACACAAATCTGTAGTTTCGTCAGGCTGTGAAGCAAAAGAAATTTTCAAACCTACTTTACTCAAAGCAGCTTTCAATTCTTCTCCTCTTGGATGGTCATATACAGGATTTACTCCATAAAATATAATTGCATCAACGCCGCCACTTTTAATATCATCAATCAAATCATTGACTTGTTTTTCATTCCCTTGATAAGTATTCAAAGGCGTGGTAATATCTATTGTAGCACTATAATTACCTAATTCATTATTGATGGCTGCCACCAAAATTTGTGCATTAGTATCATTCGAACCACTTACTACTAAACTTTCTCCTTTTGCTTCTAAAAGTTCTTTTGCTGCTTTTTGTAATGCAACCTCTACATTTGCATCTTTTGCTTTTGCATCTGTACCTTTTAATTTGCTATATAAAGTAGCCAACAAAGTAATTTCTTGAGAAGCTTTTACAGGTACGCGAAAATCTGCATTTGCACCCGTCATTGACATTCTCGCTTCAAATTGAAAATGTTTTGACATTTTCGCTTCTTTGTGTTCCTTGCTGTTTAGTTTGCGCATTTGAGCGTATTGTCCTGAAAATTCTATAGGAGAAATCCAAGTGCCTAAAAAATCACAACCAAAACTAACAATTACTTTTGCTTTGCTAAAATCATAAGAAGGAACTGCTTCAACACCAAACCCTTCTTTATGTGCTTGTGTCAATCCATATTGAGAAAGACTGTCATAAGTAACGTGTTTTGTGCTTGGATAAGTTTCTTTAAATTCTTTGACAATTGCCTTTGTTGAAGGGCTAATAATCGTAGAAGATAAAATCCTTATGTTTGATGCCGCTTTTAATTTGTCTTTGATTAACTTATCAACATCTTGCATTTTAGCAGGTTTTTTTGCCTGCATAAAAGATTGATAACGTTGTCCATCATACAAATTTAAAATAGACGCTTGTGCTCTTGCACTTGTTTTTCCTTTCGAAATAGTAGATAAGCTGTTCCCTTCAATTTTGATAGGTCTTCCCTCTCTTGTTTTTACAACCACACTTGCATAATCACCTGCTTCAAAATAAGTCGAAGCATAATAATTAGGAATACTTGGGTCTAAATTTTCAGGCTTATTCAAAAAAGGAATTGCTTTTTTGATTGGTGCTTCACAAGCCACCAAAGAAGCAGCTGCTACACTAAAGCCCATCAATTTCAAAAAATCACGTCTATTATTTTCCTCTCCTTGTTTTGTTTCAGGCAAGTCTTGAGGAAATTCTTTTTCGGCATGCTTTACAAATTCTACATCATTTGTAAGCTCTTCAATGCCTTTCCAATATACTTTGTTTAATTCTTCCATTTTTTAAAATAACCCCAACGGGGTTGTGGGTTTTTTAATAATGACATTTAGCACATTCCAAACCACCAATATTTTCAACTGTCATAGGTGAACCTTTTTGATATTTATCGTGCGCCTCTATAAGTCTATCATAATACTTATTATCTTTTGCGTGTTCCACAACAGTTTGTCTATGACAATTGATACACCAGCCCATTGTCAAAGGCGCTCTTTGTTGTACGACTTCCATTTCTTTTATTTCACCATGACATTTTTCACAAGCCAAACCTGCTACATTTGTATGTTGTGCGTGATTAAAATAAGCCAAATCTGGTAAATTATGAATTCTTACCCATTCAATAGGTTTATTATTTTCTATCGCTTTGTATATTTTTTGGATTTCAGGTGAACCTCTTTTGATTGAATTATGACAATTCATACAAATATTGGCTGACGGGATAGTCGCTGACTTTCCTTTATAAACTCCTGTGTGACAATATCCACAATCTATTTCATATTGACCTGCATGCAACTTGTGCGAAAATGCTATAGGTTGTGTAGGTGCATACCCTTGTTGAACACCAATATTTGTGATGCCATCTAAAGTAGTTTTCAATACAAATAAAACAAATAGAAGTGCTACACCACCCAAAACCGCTCTGCTTTGGAAAACAGACAACACATCAAATTTTTGATGCACTACTTCTCTGTCTTCTATGCTCAAATCACCATCTTTTTGTTTCAAAAATTTACTTACCATTGATAACATTACCAACAATACAGCAAATATTAAAAATAAAACAGTTACTAAAATACCTAACATCAAATTAAAATAACCTGATGAATCACTTTGAGAAGGAGTTTGTGCGCCTGGTGGACCTGGTGGCGGATCTTTTATTACTGCTACTTCCTTACTTGCTTTGTCCACATACGCAAAAATCGCCTTAATTTCATCATCTTTGAAATTAAAACTTGTCATTACACTTTTGTTGTACTTAGCAAACAATTCTACGGCGTATTTATCGCCGCTTTTGATGACTGCCTGTGAGTTTTTTACCCAAGGAATCAACCATTCAATTGTTCTACGTTCCAAAATACCTTTTAAGCCGGGACCTACTACTACTTCGGCAGAAACAGCGTGGCAAGAAGTACAATTGCCTTCCCAAAGTCTTTTACCTACTTCTAAATCAGCTCCGCCGCCAGCGCCACCTGCTGCTGCTGCGTCTTTCTTGGTAGAATCGGCTTGTGCAAAAGCAAGGTTAATACTGAAAACGAAAGCTAACAAACACAAGCAAGCTCCTCTCCAATAATGATGAGTGGATTTTGATTTTTTTGTTTTATTGGTCAGCATAATCATCTGAAAACAGTTTTATTTTATTTTTTTAATTTTTTACAAAGTTGAACACATATTTTTTAGTTCTTTTGTTTATAAGCAATAATCAAAATATCCTTTCAAAATATGCACCAAAAATAATTTGTTGTTTTGATTATTTCAACAAAAAAAATTTGGATTTCAAAAAATAAAAATAGTATTTATTGTTAATTAGTTGGATAAATTAAAAACAATACAAACTTTATTTTACTTTTGGCTTGCAATTTCGTTCACAATCGTTAAAAACACAAATTTTTTTCAAAGAAAATTAGATATAAGGCATTATTTAGAATTATTCTAAATTATTTAGATTTTTTTGAAGTCCTATTCTTTAAATTAAAGACAAAATAAAGCACGATTTTAACACATATTTTTGAGAGATAAAAAAAAATTTAACACTATTTTTATATTTCGCGATAGGGATAGAAGCATACTTGCAGAGACAAAAAGAGAGAAAAACGAAGGTTTCCGAAGTTTTTTCTCTCTTTTTTGGCTCTGTGCTTTGCACGATAGCCCGTAATCGCCCAAAATTAATTTATTTTACTCTGCTTTTTCTAATCTAATGCCTACTGCTTGTAGTCCTTCGAGTGGATTTTTACGCATATATTGTTTGATTTTGAATTTATAATTTCCTTTTTTAGTGAATTTAAAATTGGCTAAACTTGGGTGTAATAATTGATGTGTATAAACTCCTCCAACGCCATTTCCAAAGGGTTTTCCTGTTTTTGCATCAAACAAAGTAGCATTTTGTAGTTCTGTTTTGACTAAATTTCCTTTTTCATCTTCTAAGTGATAGGTAAGATATAAATTATAAAAAGGATAACTTTTTGTATTTCTAAGGTTATAATAAAAATTATATTTTGCGTCTATTTCTGTAATATTAAACTGAAAAGTAAGCGTGGAATCTGCATACCAACTACTATTTTTTAAATCATAATTTTTTTCATATACAACACTTGCTCCACAACCGCATAAGCCTAATAATGAAAAAAAAGCAAAAAGCAGGTATTTATTATTTTTTATCATTTTTAATTTTTGTTTTTTTAGCAAAGGTAAACCAAAAAATGAAAATTACCAATATTTATTTAATTTTATTGATTTTTAGCATTGATTACCTTGATTTTAAATGATTTACTCTTTATTTTTGTATAAAATAATTTGATTTTAAGTACAAAAATACCTTTTTGTATTTGTTTATTTTTTATTTTTTTGTTATCTTTGCGAATAATAAAACAACTAACAAAATGAAAGAATATTTGCAAGGCGATAAAGAAAATTTATCAGAAACCGAAAAAACCATTGAAAAAGCACTTAGACCGCTTAGTTTTAGTGATTTTACGGGACAAGAAAAAATTATCGAGAACGTAAAAATATTTGTAAAAGCAGCAAGCAAGAGAAAAGAAGCATTAGACCATGTACTTTTACACGGACCGCCCGGTTTAGGAAAAACTACACTTTCTCATATTATTGCCAATGAACTAAAAGCACAACTCAAAATTACATCTGGACCTGTTTTGGATAAGCCAAGTGATTTGGCAGGTTTACTGACTAATTTGCAACCTTATGATGTGTTATTTATAGATGAAATTCATAGATTAAATCCAATAGTGGAGGAGTATTTATATTCTGCAATGGAAGATTATAAAATTGATATTATGCTTGATTCAGGTCCGAATGCACGTACAATACAAATTGCACTCAATCCTTTTACGCTCATAGGTGCGACCACACGTGCAGGACTTTTGACTGCACCTCTGCGTGCAAGATTTGGGATTAATGCGCGCTTAGAATATTATGATGCAGCATTATTGACCGAAATTGTAAAACGTTCTTGTAAAATTTTGAATACACCTGTTGATGAGCAAGCCGCCTACGAAATTGCCTCTCGAAGCAGAGGAACACCGCGTATTGCCAACAATTTATTAAGGAGAACAAGAGATTTTGCACAAGTAAAAGGAGAAGGAACCATCACAATGGGCATTGCAAAAATGGCACTCGATGCCTTAGAAGTTGACCAAAATGGACTCGATGAAATGGATAATCGTATTCTTACTACTATTATCGAAAAATTTAAAGGAGGTCCAGTAGGCTTGATTACTATTGCTACTGCTTGCGGCGAAGAAGCAGAAACGATTGAGGAAGTTTATGAGCCTTTTTTAATCAAAGAAGGTTACATCAACCGCACTTCTCGTGGGCGAGAAGCCACTGAAAAAGCATACAAACATATTGGATTTGAATACAATAAAAACAGAGATTTGTTTATTTGATTTTTTTGAATTATGAGCAATGATAATTAAACAACTTGCTCTTTTTACGTATTGTTATGAATAAAAAATCCGCGTTTGAAAATCAGTTTCATCAACGTTCCAAAAACATAGAACGCCGATGAAACTGATGTAAACAACGCAGATTTAAGAGAAATACAACGTAAAAAGTGCTTATTTAAGTCATAACTTTCAAAAACAATAAAAATAAAAAGATGAACTTGTTTTATTAACATCAACAATTCAAGAAAATTATTGAGGCAACCAACAAAATTTTATTTTATTAAAAACAAATTTCCTTTTGTTTTTCCTCTATATTCTAAGGTTTGATCATCTGAAAACTTACCTTTTATTTCCCACGAATATGCTCCCGCAGGTTGCATATTGCCTGCACTCGAACCATTCCAACCATTTATTTTTGTATCCAAAAAATCATTAGATTGATAAACAATATTTCCAAATCTATCAAAAATTTTGAATTCAAATTCTTTAATATTATTATTATCTCCTTCTATTTTGAATGCATCATTTTGTCCATCTCGATTAGGTGAAAATAAATCAGGGATAAATAAGTTATTCACAATACAATTTCTAACATTGATAATCAATGTATTAGATGAAACAGGATTGGTTGTAGAAGCACACAAAGCATTGCTTGTCATTTGTAATTGCACTGTCATATTGCCAATATTATTAGCATTGGTTGTAAAAGTGGTGCTATTTGTACCGATATTCATACCATTGAGTTGCCATTGATAAGTTGGATTTGTACCTGAATTAGTAGGTGTTGCTGTAAATATTATATCATTTCCTTGACAAATACTATTATTTGTTGCATTCGAAACGATATTAATAGATGGAATTAGCGTTGGATTGACCGTAAATTGAATAACATTAGAAGTAGCAGTTGTAGGATTGATACAAGCATCATTGGCGGTAATAATTACTTTTACTTGTGCTGTATTAGTAAGATTAGTGGTAGAAAATGTAGACGAATTTGTGCCTGCATTTACATTATTAATTTGCCATTGGTAACTTGGATTTGTGCCTGCATTAGTAGGTGCTGCTGTAAAGTTTACCAAAGTACCTTGACAAATAGTAGTATTAGTAGGATTTGAAACAATACTGACCGAAGGTGCTATCACACTTCCAACAATAATTTTTACCTCTGATATACCTGAACAATTATTCAAAGTCCATCTAAAAATATTCAGACCTGTACTCAAACCTGTAACATTTGCTGTTGGACTTGTTGTACTTGAGAAATTACCTGTGCCTGACACAACCGCCCAAGTACCTACACCTGTTGCAGCCATTGTGGTTGTATTTTGACAAATATTTTGGTCTCCTCCTGCATTTCCATTGCTTGGTTCAGCATTGATGACAATAGAAGTCAATAAACTTGAAAAAGTAAAATTAGAGGCTGTTGGACAACTTGGGTTTACATTGACCGTTGTACTCCAATTAGTGGTGTTATAAATATTAACCAAATGCAAAGAGCGAGCCGCCGCAGTATTATTAGCACCTGTATATCTACTCTGCCCCGCATCTGTAGCAATAAAATTAAGACAATTGAGGTTTGTAGGAAGATTAGAAGTTGTACTATTTCCACCATAAGTCCATGCACCTGTTGTTGTAATTCCATAAATAAAATTACCTACAAAATTTGTTTGTGTTGTAAAATTACCCTGCATAATAAAAAGTTGGTCACCTGATGAATTCAAATCTAACGCTCCCAAACTACCAAAGAGAGCCGAAACTGCCCAACCTGACGAACAAGCTGAAACCCCTGTACCACAAATAGAAGGAGCATCGCCAAAAGCCACATAAAAAACGCTCCCTGCGGTAATAGTTGCGCCTGTGCGTGTAAATTTGACTACGCCCTCACCCGTTCTAAATGTATGATTGACACCTGAAGTAGAAATATAGCCTTGGTCTGTTAAAATAATTTCTGTATTAGGTGTAATGTCTCTAAAAGTAAGAAAAGCCACCAAATCATCAGTATTATAACTATTATTGCAACCACCTGCACCTAAATTGGTATTATAAGCAATAATGGCTACATCTCCTGCTTGCAGTGTAGTTTGGGCAATGCTATTGTTGGTTTGAAATACTAAACCAAAAATAACCATAAATATAAAAAGTTGTTTCATAAAAAAAATTTTGTGCAAAATTCCTAAAAAATTTTATAAAAATAAACAAATCATTGTAAAATAATTGTTATTTCTTTAGAATGATTTATTCACGTTTTATTGCGTTTTTATAGTTCTTTGTTCTATTCTCTTTTCGTATTGATTACCCTGAAAAATTCTTTGTACAAAAACACCTGCGGTATGAATTTGATTGGGGTCAAGTGTGCCTGCTGGCACTAATTCTTCTACTTCTGCAATCGTAATTTTGCCTGCGGTTGCCATCATAGGATTAAAATTTCGGGCTGTTCCTCTAAAAATTAAATTACCTGTTGTATCACCTTTCCAAGCTTTCACAATCGCAAAATCAGCTTTCAACCAACTTTCTAATAAGTGCATTTTTCCATCAAACTCTCTTACTTCTTTGCCTTCTGCGACTTCTGTTCCATACCCTGCAGGCGTAAAAAATGCAGGAATTCCTGCTCCACCTGCTCTTATTCGTTCTGCTAATGTACCTTGTGGAATCAATTCAACTTCTAATTCACCTGATAGAAGTTGCCTTTCGAACTCTTTATTTTCTCCTACATAAGAAGAAATCATTTTTTTAACTTGCTTTGTTTTGAGCATCAGTCCAATGCCAAAATCATCAACTCCTGCATTATTAGAAATACAAGTTAAATTTTTGACACCTTTGCGTAAAAGTGCTTGAATTGTATTTTCAGGAATACCACACAATCCAAATCCACCTAACATCAATGTTGCTCCATCAAAAATATCAGCAACCGCAACATCTGCATTTTCAACTACTTTATTTATCATTTTTGTATTCAGTTATTTACTTTTATTTATTTTTTTGTTACAATCTTCTGCTAATTTTTGGGCTTGCTCATCATCAGGAAAATATTCCAATAATTTTTCTAAATCATCAAGTGCTTCATTGTATTTTTTCAGTTCGTAATAAGTCAAAGCCCTTTGATGATATACAAAAGGATTTTCTTTGTCCAACTCGAAAGCTTGATTACAACTTTCTAAGCTTTTTTGATAGTTTTTTAAATTTCGGAGATAATCTGCTTTGTCCAAATAAAATTCTGTTTCAGTTTCGTCCAATTCAATTGCTTTTTCTATATGCAAAAGTGCATTTTGAAAGTCTTTGAGTATAGATTCGGAATGTGCTAATTCTGCCCAATAATCTGCAATTTGTGGTTTCTCGGTGGTGGCTTTTTCAAATACTTTTTTAGCATTCACAAAGTCATTTTGTTCACGATATAAAATTCCTTTGATATAAAAAATTTGTGCTAAATCTTTATTTTTTGTCAATTTTTGAGCCTTTTCTAAATCTTTTAATGCTTTTTCATACTCTTGTTGCATTGCTCTTGCCATACCTCTTATCGTAAACACTTTTGAATTAAGACTATCCAAAATCATTGCTTCGTGAGTAGCCAACATTGCCTCTGGATAATATTGTTGTGCCAAATAAGATTCTGCTCTTTCTAAGTATGCCAACACAGCAACACTATCTATTTTTACTTTTTGTTTTTTATCCAACAACAAAACTTTATTTGCTTCTCCTAACAAAATATTTTCCTCTATTTGTTTTTGAGTAACTCTATACAATTCAGGTGTAAAATACAATGCTTCTAAATAAGTTTTTTCCGCTTCTTTGATTTCTTTTTGTTGATAATGTATGATTGCTTTGTCATACAAAATATTATCTCGGCTGATGTCATTTTTTGAAGTCAAAACAAGGGCAGAATCTATATCATTCATTGCTCCTTTATAATCTTGAATTTTAAATTTTGCTTTTGCTCTATAATGATAAATCTCCGCATCTTGAGGTTTATCAGGCATTTCCAAAAAATCCAAAGCCTCTTTATACTTTTTTTGAAATAGCAAAGATTTTCCTGCCAATAAAAAATTATCCAAAGAAAATAGGACATCATTTTTTCTCAATTCATTAGCAACTTGGCTACATTGTTCATATTTTTTTTGTTGAAAATAAAAATCCATCTGTAATTTTTTAGTTTCATCATCTTTTGGATTAATTTTGAGCAAATTATCAATATCTATTTTAGCAAGTTCAAATTTTTCAGTAGCAATATAAGTTTTTGCTCTATAAAACAAAGCAACTTCATTATTGGGAGCAATTTTAATGGCTTGATTCAAAAAATCAATCGCATCTTGGTACAAATCAGTAATATAATAAAAACTTCCTAAACAATTCAACACATCAATATCAGTAGAATCATTTTCATAGGCAGACAAAAATTTGTCTTCTGCTTTTTCATATTGTTCATCTTCTAATAAAACCTGCCCCAAACCAATCAAAGGTGGATTTTTTGAAGGATATAAATGATTTAATAATTCATAATCTTTGGCTGCTTTATCGGTTTGTGCTGTTTCTTGGAACAAAAAACCTCTCGCAAAAAGAGCATCATAATAAGAAGGGCTAATGCCAATGGCTTTATTGAGATTTTCTAATGCTTCATCATTTTTATCTTTTTCTAACAATTCGATGGCTTTTTGGTAGTATTTTTCTTCTTCACTTTTTTTTTCTTGTGCAATGACATTACTATTTTTAATGAAAAGAAAAATAAAAAACAAAAAGACGAAATAAATTTTATTACGCATAATCAATAAAAGATTTAATTTGGAAACAAAGGTAAATATTTTTTTTAGTTATTCCAAAAAAATAATATGATTTTGGTTTTTAAATCTATTTTGTTTCAAAAAAATAGCCAAAAATAACGGTTATTTAAAAGTAATTTTGGGCGATTACGTGCTATCGTGCAAAGCACAGAGCCAAAAAAGAGAGAAAAAACTCGCAGTCCCTCGTTTTTTTCTCTCTTTTTGTCTCTGCAAGTATGCTTCTATCACTATCGCAAAATACAAAAAAAATTTATACATTCAAAATTATTGTTAAAAGTACTGATAATATTTAATTCTTATCTGTTATTGTTCTAAACTAACGATATAAAAATAATTATAATTTTAAAATAGTAGGCAAGCCAAGTATAAAGATTAAAAAAATAGTATGCAAGCTGAGTGTTATTTTTACTAAAATCTTTAAAAAATACAATTATAAATAATAAAAGTCTTAATTTTTAATAAATATTCCTATTTTTTAAAAAATAATAATAAAAATATTTGGAAATAAAATACAAAACATACTATCTTTGCACTATCAATATTAAAATTTGTTAAAACTATGAAAAATACAAAAAAAGTGCAAAACGAAAATACAGAAACTATAGAAGCAACTCCTGCAACAGTTATCGAAAATGTAACAGAAGTAGTAACAGAAACTGCTGAAACAATTACATCAAGTACAAAAAGTGCTTTGAATGTTATCAAAGATGCACAAGAAAAATTAGTAGAAAATATCATCACTAATTCTAAAAAATTCGCTGAAACAATCGGTGCAAAAGAAACCATCGAAAAAACACGTACTTTCGTAAACGAATGGTTAGAAAAACAACAAACTAACTTAGAAAATGTAAGCGAAACTATCAAAGAACAAATACAACTTGAAAAAGCACCTGCTATCATCAAAGAAGTAGTAGAAGCACAAGAAACTTTAGGAAAAGAATGGTTTGAAGCATTGAGAACTACTTTGAAAGCAGAAGACTTGAAAGATTTGAATGAAATTTTGACTGCCAATGTTACTAAATTACAAGAAAATGTAAAAGAAATTGCATCTTTTTGGAAAGAAAATTTGGCACAACCAACAAAAATAAAAAATATGTTCAGTACTGAATATGCTACCGAATTTACTAAAAAAATGGTAGATATGTGGACTCCTGCTATCGTAAAAAAATAACAATTAAATTTAAAAGGTTTATAAACGAAAAAGTAACGCAATTTTTGTGTTACTTTTTTTTTATGGGGGTGTTTTTAAAATAACTCAAAAATCACTCTTTTTTTGCCATTTTTTGTGTCTTCAAAGGTAATTATTTCACTCATAAATTGTTTGTGAAGATAAAAATAACACCTAAAAAAAACATAGATGCGTTTTATTTTTACGATTTTATGAGTGCTAAAAAGTCCTCATCATTTTTTTGAAGTTCTAAAGATGTTTGTTGATAATCATTTTCATATTTTTTGATAATCATATTTTTAAGATTATCTACTCTAAGATTATCCCAAGTTTTGTCTGTACGCAAAAATTGCACAACTCTTGTACCCTCTTCTATAGTAGGAACGCCCAAACGTTCATATTCACTGATATAAAAAAGTAGTTTTTGTTTTACTTTGTCAGACTCATTCATATGCCTAAACATATCATACCCATTATTTTTTTCTTTTCCTAACATTATCCTTACAAAAAGATTTTGAGCAATAGTTAAGTTTTGTCCTTTTAATTTCTCGGGAAGTTCGTTATATAATTTATCTAATTGTTGCCAAGTATAATTTTTAAGATTTTTCTTAACATCATCATAACCACTGACTTCAGTTACAATAGCAAAATTTTTCTGTGCTTCGTTAATACTTTGTTTTTGATATTTAATATCAGGTTTTAAATTTACACTTTTGCTTTCTTGTTTATTTTGGCAGGCAACAAAAAATATTGTTATACAAGCCAATAAAAATTGCTTTTTCATATTTTTTTTATTTTAATTTTTATAAAAATCAAGCACATAGTTTTTCTATTTCACTTGCATGAAGCGAAGTTGCTTTTCCAATTTGTTTTCCCGTTGTAATATCAGTTTCTGTTCTTGTGCCTTTTGACGCTCCACACTCCAATTCAAGCACTATTTTTGAATTGCCTGCACTATAACTACAACCGCAATCTTCCGCGGATAACGTTGAAATATTGCCAAGAAACAAAGCAAAAATAACCGCAAATACTTTATTTTTCATAATGTTTTTTTTTAAAAAGTGAATAAATATTTGCAAAGCAAAGCAAAGCAAAGCAAAAGAGCAAATAATTAACATATTTTTAACTAAAAAAATATTAATTATTTGCTCTTTTGCTGTTGTTTGTATCTTTACCAATATCATTAAGTTAAGGATTTTATTAAAAATTGTAGGCAACACCTTGTGTGATTATTTTTGAAAACAACAGACTAAAACCCGTTGATACATTTTTTCTCGATACATAAACAAGTCTAAAATTTCCTGTGTATGTTTTTACCAACATACACAGGAAATAAATGATTAATCTTCCTCCTCTTTCTTTTTCTCTTCCTCTTTTGTTTTTGCACCTTTTACGCCAATGATTTGAAATTCAGTACGACGATTGCGTTCTTCGGCTTCTTGTGTATTGATTTTTAATCGCCTTTCACCATAACCTACGGCTTTTATTCTTTCTTCATCAATGCCTTTATCTACCAAATATTTTTTAGTTGAATTAGCACGATTTTGAGAAAGAACATCATTAGATTTGTCATTACCCACCGCATCAGTATGAGAAGATAACTCAATAGAAATTTGTGGATTGTCTTTCAAGAAAATAACAAATTTATCCAATTCAGTAGCGGCATCACCACGTATATCAGCCTTATTAAAATCAAAATTAATTTCTAATTCATAAGTAATATCACTGATAACTATTTTTTCCAAAATAACTTTTGCTTCCAAAGTAGTGTCTGTTTCAGGTTTTGTGAGAAATTCATATCGCAATGCTTTTCCTCTTGTGGTATATTCTACTTCTTTAAAAAAATATTCATCGGTTGCTTTGGCAGTAATTACATAATCATTTTGAATTTTTATAGGGAATTTATTGGTTTTTCCTTCATTATTAGTAACAAAATCATTTAATTTTGTTTGTTTTTTGAGTTCTGTTCCTTCAAAAAATTCTACTTTTGCATTACTTAAAACAAATTCTTTTTTTTCTTTGTCTGTTGGGTCTATGCCTACCACTTGAATAATCAAATTATAATTAACAATTTTATTTTTAGGTGTAATATCTCTGACTCTATAAATATCATCACCACCTTTTCCACCTTCACGATTAGAAGCCATAATTCCTGTCGAATCGGTATCCCAAATCAATGAAAAATCATCAGCATTAGAATTAATTGGCACGCCTAAATTTTTAATTTTGATATTTCCTTTTTCTGCGGTTGCTGAAAACATATCCAATCCACCAAGCCCAAGATGTCCATCAGAAGCAAAATATAATACGCCATCATCAGATACAAAAGGGAACATTTCATTGCCTGCGGTATTTACATCTTTGCCCGCATTGCGTACATTATTAATTTTTGCACCTTTAATATCTGCTATCCAAATATCCAAACCACCATAACCACCTTTTCTATTTGATACAAAATAAAGTCTTTTTCCATCAGGACGTATAAAAGGACAACCTGTCCAAGCATTTTCGGTACTTCCTTTCAGATTTTGATTGCCTAAATCAGCCAAAGTTTTATTGATATTGATAGGATAAGGCAAAATTTCGGGTTCTTCCCATTCTCCCGTAGCATTTTTTCTACTAATATACAAATCTATTTCATTCGATTGTCCTTTTCCGCCTGCACCACTTCTTGCAAAAATAACAGCGTGATTATCAGGAAAAAATGCAGGAGAAGCCTCGTGAAAACTTGCATTGTATAATTTATCATCAAATACTTCAATTTTTGCTTCTGCTTTTTCAATATCTTTAGTAGAAGTTGCGAACATTCCTGCAAATCTTCCACCTGTACTTTCATAGACTGTTTCTTTTCTTGTTGTACTAAATATTAATTTCTCTTTATAAACCACAGGCGAAAATTCATCATTTTGAGTATTCAAAACTTCACAATTATTCAATTTATAATATGTTTTTTCTTTTTTGATTGCCTCAATTTTTTCAAAATCTTTGATTTCTGATTTAGCACGTTTGGTGAGGTCATTTATTTTTCCATTTTTGGCATAATAATCAAAAGCTTGTTTTGCTTCCTCTATTTTTCCATTGATTTTGAGTGCCATTGCATAATAAAATCCAATTTCGTCATTGTTTGCCTTATTATCAATCGCCGTTTTATAAAAAGACTCTGCTTCTTTAATTCGGTTTGACTTTCGGTATGCTTCAGCAATATAAGCATTGATTGTTCCTTGATTTCCACCATCTTTGAGTGCTTGATTAAAATACTCAATTGCTTTTTGGTACTCGGCTTGTTGGTATTTTTCTATACCTTTTTTGAGCGGAGTTGCACAAGCATACATCAAAAATATACTTGTAATGATTGTTAATATACGCAAAAAATAATTCATTTTGTTTTTTATTTTTTATTTTGACACAAATTTATTTTATTTTTTTAATAATTCTCCAAAAAAATAAAATTTAATTTGTTTTTTTATTCATTTTTAGTGCATTAAATTTATGATTAGCCTTTGAATAATCATAAAAATCAATTTCCAGTTAATTGATAATGTTGATTGTATTTCTCTTTGATAAATAATGAGTATGACAATTCATCTGAAAAAAAAACTATTATTAAATCAATATTGATGATAGTATCTATTTTTTCCATTCTATATGCCCGTTTATATTATGTTTTTCAAAAACCTTGAGTAAATCTTCACAAAATTGCTTAACTTCCTCATTCTGTTCTTTTTTAGCTAATTCATAAAGATTAAGAAACATTTTTTTACCTGTTGAGGTTTGTTTTGTATTTTTTTTAATAAAATTACATCTTGAACAAAGCACTTGTCCATTTTCCAATATAGCTTTTCCTCCTTCATCTTTTGGAACGATATGGTCAATATGAAATTCTGCATCTGGATAATTTATTTTATTTTTTCCACATCTTGCACATTCAAAGCCATCACGTTCAAATATAATTTTTTTTAGAGATATAGTAAAATCTTCTAAATTTCGTTTTTGAATTGCCTCTGAGTCATATCGATAAACACCTTTTGAAATTTTTAGCAAAAAACCTTCTTGTGCTAATTGACGAATACCTCTATCAGGATCTCGAAACTTTTGTCCACCTGTCATTTTTTCATATTCTGTTGTAACATAATCTACAACTTCTGGATGTGCAATATCTCTGTGTTCATTATTAATAAAATAACTCTTTATCAAATCAATTTGTGATATTTTTTTCATGATTATTTACAAATATGAGTGAACCTATTTCTTTTAATACTCTATTTTTTGCTAACTCACAATAGTTAGCATCAATATCCAAACCTATACCAATTCTATTATTGATTTCCGACTCGATTAAGGTCGTACCACTACCACAAAAAGGGTCAAAAATAATATCTTCTTCAAAACTAAACAATTTTATGGCTCTTTTTGGTAATTCTCTTGGGAATGGTGCAGGGTGTCCTATCCTCTTTTTACTTTCACCATTAAAAGTCCATAATCCATTTGTCCAAGCCATAAACTCTTCTTTAGTAATATTATTTTTTTTTGTTCCGCCAGTTTTTTTCCAATCATCTTTGTAGAGTACAACAATTAGTTCAACAGGCGCAATAACATAAGGAGCAGATGCAGAAAGCCATGAACCCCATGCAGTACGTCGTGAAATATTACCCTCATTCCAAATAATTGTGGAATGATAATTCCAACCTATTTCCTGTGCAATTTTTGTTAAATCTGCTCCAACAGCTTTTTGTCCACCTTTGTTTTTATCTAATGGAATATTCATTAGTAATCTACCTTGTGGTTTTGTCCAATAAAAACAATTTGAAAGCCATTTTTTAGAAAAATCTAAATAATTTTCGTAGTTTAATTCATCGTTATTTGAGTTATATTCTATTCCTACATTATAAGGTGGAGATGTAATGGTCAAATCTATAAAATCACTTTCAAATATGTCTTTATTTAAACAATTTTCATTAAAAATAGTAATATTATTGTGTGAAAAATAGGGCGTTATCATATTTATTTTAATTTGTTATTATATATCTCCTAAAATTCCTTTCTTTTTTATTTTGATGCAAATTTATTCATTTTTTTAATAATTTTCTAAAAAATAACAAAAAAATAAAATAGGAATAAGTTTTTATCAATCACAACATAAATACTTTCTGTATTTTTTGTAATTATTTTTTGTAAAACTAATATTTTTCTTTTAGATTTGCTACATAAAAAGAAAACTCAAAAATTGTAGAATAAAAATAGCATTTTGAATATATGGATATTTTGGTTTATAACGAAATCGAGTACGGAAAACTCAAAAAACAATTTGATAAAACTGTTGATTATCTAAAAGCAAATGATTTTAAGTCAGCAGATGTCAAAAAAATGGTCAATACAGGCTTTTATCGTGCCAAATTAGATGATACAAATCGCCTACTTTTCAAATATACACGCATAGAAGGCAAAACTTTTTTGCTTTTGTTAGAAATTATATTTAACCACAATTACGATAAATCGCGTTTTTTGAATCGTGCCACCGTTGATGAATCAAAACTTATTTCTATCAAAACTGAAAAAGATTTTGTAGAAGAAGAATCTACGCCTTTAGCATACGTCAATCAAAAACAGAAAAGTTTTCATATTTTGGATAAAATTTTATCTTTTGATGAAATCCAAGATGAGATATTTCGCCTGCCAAGCCCCGTAATTATTATTGGTTCAGCAGGAAGTGGAAAAACTGCTTTGACCTTAGAAAAAATCAAAACGCTTTCAGGCAAAGTTTTATATACTACGCTTTCGAATTATTTGGTAGAAAATTCTAAAAATATTTACTATTCTTATGATTATGAAAACGAAAAGCAGGAAGTTGATTTTATGTCTTTTCAAGAATATCTTTCTACAATAGAAGTTCCTGCGGGCAAAGAAATTGATTTTAGGACTTTTGAACAATGGATTTGGCGTTTCAAACAAAGCCATAAAATCAAAGATGCTTATAAAATCTATGAAGAATTTAAAGGTGTGATGACAGGTTCTATCGTTGATAAACCTTATCTTTCAAAAGAAGAATATCTTAATTTGGGTGTCAAACAATCTATTTTTTTGCAAGAGGAAAGAGAATTAGTATATGATGTTTTTAAAAAATACATTGACTTTCTAAACGAAGGCAAATATTATGATAGTAATTTGGTTGCTTTTCAGTATCTTCCCAAAATTGAAAAAATATATGATTTTGTGGTCATAGATGAAGTACAAGACATTACAAACGTCCAACTTTTTAGCATCATCAAATCACTAAAAATACCTACTAATTTTATCCTCTGTGGTGATTCAAATCAAATCGTACACCCTAATTTTTTCTCTTGGGCAAATATCAAAACTTTATTTTATAAACAAGAATTAAAAGGAAATATTATTAGAGTGCTTTCAACCAATTATCGTAATACGCCTGAGGTTACAGGCATTGCCAACCAATTATTATTGATTAAAAATGCTCGTTTTGGCTCGATAGACAAAGAAAGTAATTATTTAGTAAAGTCAAATTCGCAGCACAAAGGCGATGTGCAGTTTTTAGAAAATCTCCCAAAAACAAAACAAGAATTAAATCAAAAAACGAAAAAATCTGCTAAATTTGCTGTTATTGTTATGCGTAACGAGGACAAAGATGAAGCGCGTAAATATTTTCAAACGCCACTTTTATTTTCAATTCACGAAGTAAAAGGCTTGGAATACGAAAATATTATTCTTTTTAATATCATTTCAAGTTATGAAAAAGAATTTAGAGAACTGACCTCAGGCGTGAGCAAAGAACAATTACAAGCCGAAAGCCTCGTATATGCACGTGCCAAAGACAAAACAGACAAATCTTTGGACGAGTATAAATTTTATGTCAATGCTTTGTATGTGGCGATGACAAGGGCAATCAAAAATCTTTATGTTGTAGAAACCAACAAAAAACACGCCTTATTAGAATTATTAAATCTTACTAATTTTTCTTCTCAGGTCAATCTTAAAGAGCAAAACTCCTCTGCCGAAGAATGGCAGAGAGAAGCAAATCGTTTGGAAAAACAAGGCAAAAACGAACAAGCAGACGCTATTCGCAATCAAGTTTTACAAATAAAACCTGTGCCTTGGGAAGTTATTACTGCTGATAAACTCAAAGAAGCAATGTCAAAAGCATTTTTACCTGATATTTTTAATAAAAAAGCGAAAGACATTGTCTATGAAAATGCTTTGTATTATGGTGATGGCAAAATAATGGAAGAACTTTCAGACCTCAAATATCGCCCTGCAGACGAAGATAGATGGAAAAAAGAACGCACAGCAATCATTGCCCGAAAATTTCAGATGTATCTAAAAGATGATTTGAAAGCTCTTGAGCCGCTATTGCAAAAACACGGATTAGACTTCCGAAACGAAGTAAATCTTACACCTTTTATGCTTGCACTTACTAATTATGCACCAAAAATTTTAGAATATTTGATAAAAAATGGTGCAAAAAAAGACCTTGTAGATAATAATAGAAAAAATGCAACACATCTTTTATTTCTTCAAACTTATATAAATAATAAAAAGGAAAATTTGAACAAGGGGTATCCTTTAATTAAAAATGAAAGCCTACGTTTGAAAATTAAAAATAAATTTATTAAAATTGACAATCATCAAGCAGAGTATTTTATGCTGACTTATATGTTGTCAATATTACGTAATTTTTTAGAAAAACCTATCAAAAAAGACCCAAAATATCGTACCTATAATCCACCTGTAGGGACTTTTGAAACAAGTGTTTTTTTAGATTTTTATGAAGGTCTTACGCACCATACTATTGCTGAATATCGTACAAAACGAAGTTATATTTCTTCTATTTTATCTAAAAATGAAGTCCGTCTTGATAGTCTGTATAACAAAAAATTGTGGATACGCGTCAGTACAGGGCAATATATTTTAAATCCACTCCTCGAAATATGGATAGAAAACCAATGGATAAATGTCTATGATTGGATAGATTTTGAGAATATAAGAAAAAAAAATAAAGAAGAAAGCAAAAATAAAAAAGTATTTGACTTTCAAACATCAAGACAGACAATACTTTTTAATGATATTGTATCTTATAAAAATATGCTTTTGAAAGACGATGCCATTCTCCCTGATACTGATGGTAAAGAAGAAAAATCAACTGAAAAAACGGCAACAACTAACACAAAAAAAGCCTCTGCGAAAAATAAAAAAACAGATAAATAGTCTATCATTCAACCATAAAAAAAACCAATACATCAATCATAAAATATTCATTTTATAATTGATGTATTGGTTTTTTTTATGATGCAATGAAAAAATTACGCTTTATTTTTATTTCCTAAACCACCCAAATGTGGACAATTCAAAAATTCATCAACACTATTAAAAGGTACAGGTACTTTCTCATAACCATAATTATCTGCCATTGTTTGTGTTGCTTTGCTATCACCCATTCCAATTTCTACGTCATGCATCGTGATTTGACAAGGATGTTCATAATTACAAGCGTGAGAAATTTCCAAAATTTCTTTGCGTAAAGTTTTGTTATAATTAGTAAAACGAACAGATTTTAAAGTAGGGTCTAAACCAGACATCAACCATTTGTTTTGAGTAGCAATACCTGTTGGACAATGGTTAGTATGACATAACTGGGCTTGAATACAACCAATAGAAAGCATTGCTTCTCTTGCTGTATTAATCAAATCTGCTCCCATTGCAAAAGCCATCATTGCATTGGCAGGAAATCCTAATTTCCCTGATGCAATAAATACAACTCTATGGGTAAGATTTCTTTGTGCAAATATTTTATAAACACTCGTAAAAGCAAAAGTAAGTGGCAACGAAACGTGGTCTGCGAATGCGTGTGGTGCTGCACCTGTACCGCCTTCACCTCCATCAATCGTAATAAAATCAGGTCCTTTTCCTGTACTTACCATCAAATCTGCCAATTCTTCCCACATATCTAATTTCCCAACTGCTGCCTTAAAACCAACAGGTAAACCTGTATTTTCTGCCACATTTTCGATAAATGCTAATAATTCTTTTACATTATTAAAAGCACTGTGTGTAACGGGAGAAAGTGCATCTTTTCCCATTGGAATACTTCTAATTTCTGATAATTCTTTTGTAATTTTGGCACCAGGCAAAACGCCTCCTTTACCAGGTTTTGCTCCCTGCGAAAGTTTGATTTCGATGGCTCTCACAAACTGATTTTTTTGTACCAATGCTTTTAATTTATCCATCGAGAACTTCCCGTCTTCACCACGTACTCCAAAGTAACCTGTACCAAAATGAAAAATAACATCTGCACCGTTTGAGTGATAAGGAGAAAGCCCGCCTTCACCTGTATTATGATAACAACCTGCTGCTAAAGCACCTTTGTTTAAGGCTTGTATCGCATTTTTAGATAATGAACCATAACTCATTGCTGAAATATTGACTACGGAATAAGGTCTCCAAGGTCTTCGTCTTTGATTAAAACCACCAATTACCTTAGCACAAGGAGCAAAATAAGGGTCTTTTGAATTGACGTGATTATCAGGCATTTTGAATGGAAAAAGAGCAGGATTGATAAAAACATGCCCCGGTGCATAAATATCTTTGTCTGTTCCAAAACTTTCATAATTATTTTCTTTTTTGGAAGACGCATACACCCAAGAGCGTTGGCTACGATTAAAAGGCAATTCTTCACGATTATTGGCTACAATGTATTGTCTTAATTCAGGTCCGATTGACTCTAAAAAATAACGCAAACGTCCTAAAACAGGAAAGTTATGTTTGATCGTATTTTTTTTGTTAAGCAAATCACTGATAAGCATATATAAAATCCAGACAATAAAGAGAACACCAAGCAAATGTAAAAACTCTGCTTCTAAGGCAAATACTGCCTCGATAAATTTCCAAACGGCTTCTAAAAATTCTTTCATATCATTCAACTAAGTTTGAAGGTTGTTATTTTATTTTTCTCAATAGATATACAAAGCTATACATCTTTTGTACCAAATCAAAATATTAATAACAAAATATTGATTTTTTTTATTAAATTAAGATAAAGTTGTACTTTTCTAAGATTTTTAGAAGTATTAAACGATTTTTTGATGATGAGTAAAAATTAAATAAAGGAGATGTTTAAAAAAATAAAGTAATTCTAAAGAATTATGGGGTTGTGCAAAGTACAGAGAAACAAAATCTAATGTCATAAAGAATAATAGTAAATTAATATTTTATAAAATAAAACCATCTTTTTTTTGTTAGTTTTAGAGTTACTTATACTCTTGTTTATGAAAATGAAAACAACAAGGAAAAAGCAATTATTTAATCATTAAAATAGTATTATTTAAAGAAAATTATATAATTATTCTAAGTAGAGGGTATTTGTAGGGGTATGTTCTTTGATTTTTATAGACTTTTAGTATTTATTTGCGTTGTAATTTTATAATTTCAATAAAAAATCTACAAAAAATTAAAATTTATTTTCTATAAATCTATTTTTTTTAATACTATTGACAAGTTGCTTGTCATTCAAAAAAACAAGCAACTTTTTTTAAAACTAAAAATTTAACTTAATTTATATACACAAAAAAAATGAAATTTAATTATTTAAAAATTCTTTTAGGTGCTATGCTATTTTTATTCCTTATATCGAATAATGCAAAGGCGCAAAACAATGCCCTCAATTTTGATGGGTCAGATGACTTCGTTTCCATACCGCACAATGCGGCACTCAAACCCGCTACAAATGTTACGGTAGAAGCGTGGATTTTTGCCACCAGCATCCCAAGCACTAACAATACATATGCTCACATCACCAGAAAAGAAGATAGTAACGATCGCGTTTTATTTGCTTTTCAAAGAGAGGCTGGTGTTACGACACTCTCCTTTGGTTTAGGAGTGGGTGGTACTTACTCAGAATTAGACGTACCAATCAATGCAAGCGATTATCTCAATCGTTGGGTACACGTAGCGGCAGTCTATAACGGCACAAACAGAATCATTTATAGAAATGGCGTAGTGATAGGCACAGATGCTATTACAGGTGGGATAAATACTGGTGGTGGTGCATCTTTGATGATAGGTTCTTTGTCAGGAGGCCAAGCGTTCAATGGCAACATAGACGAGTTCCGCTTTTGGAATGTAGCCCGCACCCAAGCCCAAATTCAGAGCGGTATGACAACCGAACTTGCGGGTACAGAAACAGGCTTGGTGGCTTATTACAATTTCAATCAAGGGGTTGCAAATGGTACAAATACAGGCGTTACAACGCTTAATGACCTTGCTACTACGGTTGGTGGTGCAAATAATGGCACACTTACCAATTTTGCTCTCACAGGGACTACTTCCAACTGGGTAGGTAGGCAACTTGCCTCTCCTGGCGGTGTATCCAATAACTTGAGGCTTTGGCTCAAGGCAGATGCGGGTGTTACCCAAACTACAGGTGTAAGCCAATGGAATGACCAAAGCCCGAATGAACTAAATGCTGTTTCAGGCTCAAATCCTACTTTTGTGGCAAGTGGTCTGAATTTTAATCCTACCATATTATTTAATGGTACTTCTCATAGATTAGCAACTGCAAGCACTTCCCTATTCAGTAGCAATAGTTCACCTGTTTCTTTCTTTACGGTATTTAACAGGACTGCCAGTGGACAAAGATTTTTATTAAATCAACGCTTTAATAACAACTGCGCTACGAATATTCAGTTAGGCTATTCAACAGGTAGTGGTGGAGTGGGTAATTATGGTTTACACATAGGCTGTGGTCGTGCAGCAGTTGCTCCAGATGGTACTATACCTGTTGGTAATTATCAAATGATGTCCGCACTAATATTAAATACAGGGGCTTCTCCAAGCAATGTAAATATCTTTAAAGATGGTGCGAGTATGAGTGTAGTCAATAATGGTACTGGATTTACAGGTGCAGGTGCTTACGAAACCTCAACCCAAAATGTACCCATAGAAATAGGTGTTAGAAATGATAGCTATTTGGGAGGTAGTTATGATGCTTATCACCAAGGAAATATAGGAGAGATAATTACTTATACAAGCACACCTACTGTCATAGAACGAAGAAGAATAGAATCCTATCTTGCTTTAAAATATGGTATCAGTATAGACCAGTCCACTGCTACAGATTATCTTGCTTCTGACGGTACTACTGAAATGTGGAACAAAGACCTTGCAGGGGCAGTTACTTATGACAACAGTATCGCAGGTATAGGTAGAGATGACGCTTCAGCCTTGAATCAAAAACAATCAAGGTCTATCAATACCAATACACCTCTTACAATAGGTTTAGGAACGGTAGCTACTACCAATGCACTCAATACCAATACTTTTAGTGCTGATAGACGCTTCCTCACATGGGGAGATGACAATGCTACGCTTGCCTCCGTAAGTACCTCGAATGTACCCAATACAGGCTTCCCAAGAAGAATGTTGCGTATTTGGCAGGCACAAGAACCCAATGGAGACGTAGGTAGTACACAAATTGTATTGGACATCACATTTACGGGACTTACAGGCACTACTGCCAACGAATTTACGATACTTATAGACAACGATACAAATTTCTCAAATGGCATTGCCAACTCCATTAGAGCAACTACTGTGGTAGGCAGTATAGTAACTTTCAATGCGGTAAACTTAGCGAATGGGCAATATTTTACTTTTGCCAATAGTTTAGGTACTACCTCAAGTGCAGTACGTGGCAATATGGCAAGTTTTGATGGCTCAAATGACCTTATCAATGCAGGAGATATCAATGCTTTAGATGGTGCTTCAGCCATCACACTTGAAACTTGGTTGTTTGTGCCGTCAGGTAGTTGGCCAACCTCAGGCATGATAATGTCTAAACAAGATGGAGGAAATCCATCTTCTTTTAATAGAATAGAACTTAGTCTTTCAGGTGGAACTGAGGGCGGAACTAATGACATATTAGTTGTAGTAGGCGGTTCACCAAGTATTAATGCGAATTATTATACCAATACAGATATCATACAATACAACGTTTGGTATCATGTGGCTATGGTATTTGATGGGACGCTTACAGGTGATGCTAATAGACTCAAATTGTATATAAATGGCGTACAGCAAAGTATGACTTTGGTAGGTACGAGTGTGCCTGCAATAACACCCAGTACTAATTCTGGTGCATTGTGCATGGGGACGCGTCAAGGTGGTACTTTATCTTTCAGAGGTTCATTAGAGGAGGCTCGTGTTTGGAACACTGCCCGCACTCAAGCCCAAATCCGCGAAAGTATGCACCTTACTTTGTCAGGGGCAGAAAATGGTTTAGTGGCTTATTATCAATTCAATGAAACCACAGGCAATGCCGTAGATGCTGTAGGAGGCAATAATGGTACTTTGCAAAATGGTGCAACACGCATAACCTCAGAAGTGGCAATAGCCAATGGTACTTCTCAAAGAATAACGCCAAGTATAGGATTGAATACTTTTACAAACGCC
>RDZP01000185.1 GCA_004294005.1 Cytophagia bacterium | reverse complement strand
TGGAGGCTTCGATGAGAGGCTACTATACCAATCGAATAACGATTCGGTTTTGGTTTTAAAATCAATGATAACAGGAAAAATGGTTTTAAAATTAAAAAAACGGCTGGCTTGCGCTATCCAAACGGGAGAGTAAAGATTGTTTTGAAATTACAGCTTAAGCCTGGCTTTTACCTAAAGCACTCAATTACATGTTTTTATCTTCTTTTCGGTTAAATCTTAACATAATCAAATTCTCTTGCCTACCGTTTTTAATAAAAAATTAAACCCCGAAGGAGAAGAAATGCCATCAACAACGTTGTGAAACTTTACATTTATGAATTTCAAAAAGACTTTCAATTCCCTTGATTTTTATTGGGTTCTCGTCAAGTTGTTGAAGTCGTTTAGTTACTGCACCACTCTCAACGAATAGCAATACATCGGGGTCTGTATTGTCCTGTAAATTTCTTAAAAGTCCTGTATTGGGGTCTGTGTAGGTGAAGTCAGGGTCTATGTATTTGTAGGAATTAGACGTAGGCTTTTTTTTTAGCAAATGCCACAAACTCTGTAAGTGTCTCCTCCTAAAATTGGGCACAACGGTTTGGCGCTTGGCGAAGAAGCGGATTTCGGAGCACTAAACTGTCTGCCCAGCACAAAATTTGATACGAAGCACAAAGCTTTATTTAACCACTGAACCGCCAATTTTTTGTAGGTGCTGTTACCTGCTGGCCTTCTGTCCACCTTGTAGCTGTAGGTCTTGTCAATATTGAGTTTCTGCGTCATTGTCTTCTGTGTATGTCGGGCTGTGTGGTGGTGTATTTTTATTTTTTTTTTGGAGCGTTTGGAAATTTTTTAAAAACAATTTTATCTGCGTTGGCAAAGCAAGCTCTTTTGCAATTTTTGGTCTGTGCGTTTGGTTGTGCGAATTGCAAATGTGCTTGCTTTTAGGGTTGGTTTATTCCATTTATTCCATTTATTCTCGTTTGTAATTCAAAAATTCTTTTTATTAGTTGGTCAAACTTTAACGGTTCTCCGTAAATCATAAATTTTGTCATTTCTACATAATCTCTTTCGTAATCTTTTACTACTCCTTTTGGTGGAATGATGTTGATTTTATTTGGAATATGGTTAGCATAATCAAGCCCTCTTAACGGATTAAACTTTTCTCTATGAGCAACGATGTTGTTGTATAGGTCTGTGTTTTTCAAAGCTTCAATTCCGTGTTCGGTGTCCATCAATTTTTCCAAATCATATAAGTGTCGTGAAAGTCTGTCAATACGTATTTTTTCAGCCTCCTGTGAAAATTCTTCGTGAAGCAAAAATATTTTTTCTAAAAACGTTCTTTGTGGAAGCACAGTAGGTATTGCAAATGGAACGGTTACAAAGCTTTGTTGCGGAAAACTTTCGCTTAAAATTGAGTTGATTTTTCTTCCTTCAATTGGCTCCATTAATGAACGTGAACTAACTTCTATCAAAACTCTTTGTGGCAAATATTCTGATGTGTCAATTACTGAATTGTAATGAATCTCAATTACCTGAGGGTCTTTGTCTGAATCTTTTACTGGTTGAGCAATTAATTTACATTCATCTATTGCTTTCCATTCGGTCAATATTTTGGTTAAGTCGTCAAGGAAAGTGGTTGATATGAATTCACAAGATTGTTTCCTAAGATTTTTAATTTGCGTTTTACTGATGTCGCCATCAAAACCAAAAAACTTTCTGTCAATTGCCAAATCAATATCTTCTGAAAATCTTTCTATCAAGTTCCATCCCTTGCTCAAAGATGTTCCGCCTTTGAAAACAATATTTTTACTGTATGGTAATGAAAAAGATGCGTTCAACGCCAATGTTACCCACCAATCTTTTTCAATTGCTACCGATGGTAAGCCAGTTAATTCTGTCGCCTGATTAAGAATTTCAATTCTTCTTTCCTTTGATAATGCTAGCCAGTTGGTATTCATCGAATGGATTTTATTAATATTTTGTTTATCCAAGCAGGTGCAAGTTTGGCATCATTCAATCTATTCTCTATTTTTTCCTTTTGGAGAAGTGTTTGAATTTTTAAAAGTGTTTCATCATCTACTTTTAATTGACCAATAGTTTTTAGTGCTTGAATTACTAAACTGCTTATTTCGCCTTGTGCCATTAAATTTTTTGGGCTTGTATTTTTAAAAGTAATTGTTCGTTTTCCAACTTTAATGCTTCTTGCTGCTCCATCCGTCAGATAAACCACTTTCATAGGAACTTGGGTTGATAATCCCAATTTATTCAACGCTTGAACTCCTGTTGGGACAATTCTTGCTCTGTCTCGTCTTGCAATTGCTTTGGCTATGTCTTCGGTTGATGGGAAGAGAACTCCAAGTTCTTTGTCGATTTTGGGGTATAAGTAAATGCCGTGAGCCAAGCGAACAAGTATTTTCTTTTCTTTCAATCGTAACAATGCTTTCTTAACACTTTCTGGATTTCCATAGTCTAAGAAGTTATCCACAAAAAGAACACTTCCTTTTGGGTGTGATTTCAGCACTTCGGCAATCTTATTTTCTACTATTGGTCGTTCCATTACGATTTGTTTCGTCCCAAATTTAGTAAATATTTGGGACAAGTTGAAATGGCGAATTGAATTATTTTTTTGAAGTGCCATAAATACTTGTTTTTCCAGATTTCAAAAAATCGAAAAAGTTTATTCCCTGATATTTACAAGTTTGTTGAATACTTAAAAGAGTAAGGTATTTTTGAATCCGGGAGTGTAAAATACGTTTTTTAGACTCTTCACTTCGTTCAGAGTGAATTTTTTTCAAGAAAACAATTTAACGATTTTTAAATTCGTTTGCCCTGCTCATTGTATGG
>RDZP01000184.1 GCA_004294005.1 Cytophagia bacterium | reverse complement strand
CTTGTTAATCAACGAGTTGTGAGCCAGAGATAAGTTTTTTCGCTTCGCTCAAAAAGACAAAATTTGTTGCAATACAATGTTTTCACTAAAATTGTCAGAAAACCATTTTTTTTTCGTATTTTTGCACACATCTAAAAAATACATTTAGAAATAAAAAAACGAGCAATCAATAAAATCAAAAACCAAGAAAAATGAACCAAGAAACCCCTTTAATGAAACAATACAATACTTTTAAAGCACAATATCCAGGTGCTTTATTATTGTTTCGAGTTGGTGATTTTTATGAAACCTTTGGAGAAGATGCCATCATTACAAGCAAAATTTTAGGAATTACACTCACAAAAAGACACAATGGTTCAGCCTCTGAAATTGAATTGGCAGGTTTTCCACATCATTCTTTAGAAGCCTATTTACCTAAATTAGTGCGGGCAGGGCAACGTGTAGCTGTTTGCGACCAACTCGAAGACCCAAGATTTACAAAAAAAATCGTAAAAAGAGGTGTTACCGAATTGGTTACGCCCGGTATGTCTTATAATGATACAGTTTTAGATACGCATAGAAATAATTATTTGGCTTCTATTGCTATGGATAAGTCCAAAAATGTATTTGGTATTTCATTTTTAGATATTTCAACGGGAGAATTTTTTGTAGGCGAAGGCAATCAAGAGTATGTTGATAAATTATTGCAAAGTTTTGAGCCTGCTGAAATATTATTTAGCAAAGCCCAAAGGCAATTTTGGCAAGAATGGATAGGTGAAAAAATGAATGTTTATTTTTTAGAAGATTGGTTTTTTCAATATCAATTTGGATTCGATACTTTGTGTCAGCATTTCAAAACACAATCTTTAAAAGGTTTTGGTATTGATGAATTAGAGCAAAGTATTGCTTCTGCAGGTGCAATTTTGCATTATCTGGCAGAAGGACAACATTTACAAACACAACATATTTCTAATATTGCTCGCCTTGATGAAAATAGATATGTTTGGTTAGATAAATTTACCATTCGTAACCTCGAATTATTATTTCCTCAAAATCATGAGGGCGTAGCATTGGTCGATGTATTAGACAAAACCATTACACCTATGGGCGCTCGCTTGCTAAGGAAATGGCTCGCTTTGCCACTCAAAGACAAAACAAAAATAGATGAAAGATTGGCTTTGGTTGATGTTTTTTTTAAAGATAGCGATTTGAGAGAAGAAATTATGCAAACTTTGAAACCTGTTGGAGATTTAGAAAGGTTAATTTCGAAGGCTTCTGCAAGGCGTATCAGACCACGTGAAATGGTGCAAATTAAAAGAGCATTGATTCAAATTCAAAAATTAAAACAAAATTTAAACAACAGAAAAGAAACACCATTAAGGAAAATGGCAACTCAACTTAATCCTTGTGAATTTTTGTTGGAAAAATTAGTCAATGAATTAAAATCAGAACCAAAAGCATTGACAAACGAAGGTGATTTGATATGTGATAATGTCAATGAAGAACTCGATGAATTGCGAGACATTGTCCTTAATTCTAAAAAACATTTGGATAAAGTACTACAAAATGCAATTATTGAAACTGCCATCACTTCTCTGAAAATTGATTATAATAAAGTATATGGCTATTATTTGGAAGTTACACATGCGCATAGAAGCAAAGTTCCAAAAACTTGGATTAGAAAACAGACGCTTACCAATGCAGAACGATACATCACCGAAGAACTCAAAATTTATGAAGATAAAATTTTGAATGCGGAGGAAAAAATCAATATTTTAGAACAAAAATTATTCAATGATTTGATATTGGCAGTGGCTGATTTTACATTACCCATTCAACAAAATTGTAAGGTAATTGGTGGGTTGGATTGTTTAACAAATTTTGCACAACTATCTGAAAAATATAAATACATTCACCCTGAAATGCTCGAAAACAATGTCCTTGATATTAAAAATGGAAGACACGCTGTCATTGAGCAACAATTAGGACAAGATGCTGCTTTTGTACCCAATGATGTTTACTTAGACAATGACAATCAACAAATTATTGTTATTACAGGACCAAATATGTCAGGGAAATCTGCTCTTTTGAGGCAAACTGCTTTGATTGTGATAATGGCTCAAATTGGTTGTTTTGTACCTGCTGAAAATGCAAAAATTGGTATTATTGATAAAATATTTACACGCGTGGGTGCTTCTGATAATCTATCAAAAGGAGAATCAACTTTTATGGTAGAAATGATGGAAACAGCAAGTATTATGAATAATTTGAGTGAAAAAAGTTTGGTTTTGATGGACGAAATAGGCAGAGGAACAAGTACTTATGATGGTATTTCTATTGCTTGGGCAATTTTGGAATATTTGCATAATCACCCTAAAACAAAACCAAAAACGCTTTTTGCAACCCATTATCACGAGTTAAATGAATTATCTAAAAATTTTGAACGCATCAAAAATTTTCACGTTACGGTAAAAGAAACAGGAAATAAAATCATTTTTTTAAGAAAATTAGCAGAAGGTGGAAGTGAACATAGTTTTGGTATTCACGTGGCACAAATGTCAGGAATGCCAAAAGAAATTGTACAAAGAGCAAAAGAAGTTTTGGTACAATTAGAAGAATTAAGAGAAAAACAACCTGAAAAAACGATTAAAAATTCTTTAAAAGAATTACCAAAAAAACAACAAGTACAAATTTTTGAAGCAACACAAGACCCAATTTTAGACCGATTAAGAACGATGCTCAAAAAAATAGACATCAATACGCTTTCACCCATTGAAGCATTAATGAAATTGAATGAATTAAGAAATTTGGTAAAATAAGTTTTATAGTGGTGGCATAAATACC